>JAUXGW010000057.1 GCA_030621865.1 Actinomycetes bacterium | reverse complement strand
GATGCGGTCGGGACGGCCCGCGGTGCAATGCTGGCGCTGGGCTGCATCCAGTCGTTGCGATGCCACCTGAACACCTGTCCGACGGGTATCGCCACCCAGGACGAAAGCCTCGAAAGGGTCCTCGACGTACGGACTGCAGCGGACCGGGTGGAGCTCTACTTCACGGAACTCATGTCTGAGGTCGAGATGCTGGCTCGTTCGTGCGGCCACGACGACCCGACACAACTGGTCCCCGATGACGTGTTGCTGCAGATTGGTCCCGGTCGCTACCAGCCGCTGGGTGACGTCGTTCCGGTCAAGATCACCAACGGGAACTGAGGCTCAGCCGGAACGCGCCCATTCTGAATCAGGTCATCTGAATCAGGTCACCCGTGGATCACCTCAGAAGGCGGGTGGACTCGTCTGGGATTGATCCCCGGCGGCAGTCGGGGCTGAAGACGGGGCCGCCTGCGCAGACCCCGGCACGGACGTGCTCGAAGGGACGGACGTGGTCGGAACACCCGAGCTCTGCTGCATGGCGGCCGCTGCGGAAGCTTGCTGCGCCTTGTATTTCTGCTCAACGAGCTTCCGGTCCAGCCAGTAGGCGAGGCTGTGGACCAGCATCGCCATGATCCCGTAAATGATGATGGCGAAGATGACGGCGAAATCAACCACCGAGCCACTGTCGGCCTGCACGGACGGGAAGATCCCCCGGAACGGCTCGAGAACCCGGGAGGCGTTTCGGTAGACCCATTGGGTGAAGCCCGCATCGGGGTTGGCATTGAACAGCAACAGGAAGAACGCCAAGGTCAGAATAACCGTGGCCACCAGAAAGAAGAAGTAGGCGATCCACACGATGACCTTGGCAAAGGTCAGGCCGACAATTTTTGGTTCTTGATCAGACATGATGAATTCATCGCTCCCGGTTTGGGCCAAACCTATCGCACCGACGGCTGTATGGTTCGTGCTTCGCAACGATGAGGAGATTTCGACATGGATGCTCTGACCGTGATCGTGAAGGTTGCAGGCCTCACATTCGTAGTGTCGTCGATGCTGGCAATGGGACTGAGCCTGACGGTGCCACAGATCATGGAACCGCTTCGAAACGCTCGACTCGTCGCTCTCGCTCTGGCAGTCAACTTCGTCGCCGTGCCATTCCTCGCCTGGGGAATCCAGCAGGTCATGGATCTCGACGAGGACATCTACATCGGTCTGCTGTTGATGGCCACCGCGGCCGGTGCGCCGTTCCTCCCCAAGCTGGCACAAGTGGCCAAGGGCGACACTGCCTTCTCGGTCGGGCTCATGGTGTTGTTGATGGTGACAACCGTGATCTACATGCCGCTCGTGCTCCCACTGTTGCTCAGTGACGTTTCGATAAACGCGTGGGACATCGCAAAGTCACTGATCTTCGTCATGCTGCTTCCGCTTGGAATCGGACTGTTCGCAAAGGCCCGGTATTCAGACACCGCAGCCGAGCTGCAGCCGCACATGTCCCATGCGTCGTCGCTCGCGATCATCGTGATGCTCGTCGGCGCGATCATCCTGCAGTGGGACAGCATCATTTCGCTCATCGGCACCGGAGGAATTGTCGCCATCCTCATCTTCCTTCTGGTCTCGATGGGGATGGGATACGCCCTGGGCGGTTCCGATCCGGCCATGCGTTCGGTGATGGGTCTCGGCACCGCCCAACGCAACCTTTCAGCGGCGCTCCTCGTGGCCGCCCAGAACTTCTCCGACAAACCGAATGTGCTGATCACCGTCATCGTTGCCGGACTGGTCGGACTCATGTTGCTGATGCCTCTCGGAGCCGAACTCGGAAAACGCTCCACAACTTGATCCGAGGCTGATTCTGCAGCCTCAGGTCCTCTGCGGCCTCAGGTCCTCTGCGTCCGGACGACGATTCTGCCGCCGGTCAGGGACTGGGTACCCCGTGGGGTATAACCTGTGTATCAACCACCAATGCCTTCTGCCTGCTTAGGCTGGTTGCACCACAACGAAAGGTAATCACATCATGGATACGACACAGCAGCCCAGCGGCTGGGCCGCAGGATGGTCAGTCTTTGCGGCAATCATGCTCGTCATCGTCGGCGTTTTCGCTTCGATCGCCGGCATCGAAGCAATCGCCGGGGACGACAAGATCCTCGTCACCCAGGAATATGTGTTCAAGTTCGACACCACGACATGGGGCTGGATCCACCTGATCCTCGGCATTGTCCTGGTTCTGGCCGGCATCGGAATCTTCTCCGGAAACGTCCTGGCTCGCACCGTCGGTGTGATTGCGGCCGGCCTGAACGCAATCGCCAACTTCATGTGGCTTCCGTATCAGCCGGTCTGGGCGGTCATCGTGATCGCCATCGACATCGCCGTGATCTGGGCACTCACCGCCCACGGCCGCGATCTGCAGGAACTGGACGCCGTATAACCAATCCGAATATCCCATCTGCTGGCGCAGGACCCACCACGTTTCGGTGAGTCCTGCGCCAGTTGCACATACGACGCCCGCTCCAGACACGGCGCCTGCTGCAAATAGACTGAGGCCGTTCGACGAGAAAAGGATTCCCCCGCAACATGATCGAGACCATGGAACAGAGCGACGCCAACGTGCTCGGCTATCGCTGCGTTGATGAGATAACGAAAGATGACTACGCGACCCTGACTCCCGCCGTGGAGTCAGCCATCAAGCAGTACGGCACGGTCCGCATCCTTATGGACCTGACCGAGTTCAAATGGGAGAAGGTCAACGCCTGGGGGAAGGATCTCGGCTTCGGCAAGCAATTCCATGACAAGATCGAGCGCATGGCCATCGTTGGGCATGGCTCGTTCGGCAAGCACCTGACCCAGCTCGCACAACCCTTCTACGCACAAGAGGCCGAGTTCTTCACCGACAGCGACAGCGCCTGGACGTGGGTCAAGGGCTGAGAGTCCTGTAGTCCGGGTCAGCTTGCGGGGCTGCCCTGAGGTTTGAAGTTACCCTTGCTCCTGCCCCCGTTGATGAGTTCGGTGCTCATCGCGTAGTTGAGTGTTGCGTCGGCCACGGCATCGCTGTTGACGTCGAGTGCTGTCAGGCTCACGTTGGCGAAGGTGTCGCAGGCGAGGTGATAACAGGGATCGAACTGGTCACCAGCCGTGCCGCCGTAGAGCAACACCTGTTCGGGCGTCTTGATGCCTTCCGCACCGGTGAAGAGACCACCGGCGGGGATTCCCACGGCTATGAACGGGCCGTAGTCGGAACGGCCGGAGAAGGCAGTGTCCTCGTAGGGCTGGCCGATCGAGTCGTAGTACTGCTCAAAGGTCTCCTCGATCTGAGCCGATCCTTCCGGAATGAAACCGTCCGGCTGATCAAAGGTGGACTCGTCACCGTCGTAGATGCCGAAGAAGTGGTTCGGTGAGCCGATCATGTCGAAGTTCAGGTACAGAGCGATCTGGTCCTTTTCCTCCTGGGTGAGGCCGCCCACGTAGTGAGTCGATCCGAGCAGTCCAGCCTCCTCGGCACCCCACCATGCAAAACGAACCTTGTTGACCGGATTCACCTTCTTCATCTGCAACGCAACCTCGAGGATCGCAGCAGATCCGGAGCCATTGTCCTGAATGCCGGGGCCTTCGGCCACCGAGTCGAGGTGTGCCCCGACCATCACGACGTTGTTGGGATCGCCAGTGATCGTCTCGGCGAGCACGTTGAAGGTCTGACGGGTTTCGCTGACAGCGTCGACGAAGACTCGTGCCACATCGGCACCGGCCAGTTCCACACCAACATTGAAGTTCGCACCAACGACCGGCACGGTTGCTCCCGGCCCGCCGAGTGTGCCCAGGAAGGCAGAAATCCGGGTGGGACCGTTCCCCTGATTGAAGATCACAACGCCCACGGCTCCGGCGGCCTCTGCGTTCGCAGCCTTGAGAGCGAAGGAACATGCACCCCGCTGGATGATGGCGATGCTGCCGGGTGTGAATCCGGCGAAGTCTGCGGGTTCGCAACCACTGGTGGAAGTGCTGGGATCAGCAGGCCACTCAACGGTGCCCAGCGCAAGATCCACACCTTCCGGCGCAGCGGTCACGTCACCCGAACCGGAGTAGCTCATCGTGGCGAATCCTGCTCCGTCGAAGTACGGGTAGTCCACCAACGCCGGAGCTATCTGCTGTAGCTCTGCAGGAGTCAGTTCCTCGAAATACGGATAGTCGAAACCCTGAACGGTGACGTCATAACCGGCCGCGGACATCTGATCGACAACATACTGACCGGATGCGGCATAACCTGGCGAACTCGCCTCGCGGTTTCCGCCGTTTGCATCAGCAGCGGCCTGGAACGCGGCCTGATGGGATCGCACTCCGTCGATCGTTACGCACTCGAGGAGCTTGTCGAGGTTGTTGTTGTTTCTGTTCTCGCACGAATTGCCCTTCGCAGATGCGGTTGGGGCGACGACCACCACCGTTCCCAAGAGCAGCGCGAACGCCAGCAATACCCGTTTCAACATGATGATCCCCTGATCAGATGAGTTGTGACTTTCCCCGAGCACCGACCGTAGCGCGACGGCCACAACGCATGACGGGATTCTGGTCAAGGTGCCATTGAGGTCACCACGCACGACCACGTTGGCAAGTCCGACCCTCGGGTTCGCCTGATCCGATGAGGGTGGACCCTGCTCAGGGAACATCGATCGATTCAAGGATCGGACAACCACGGATCAGCAGGAGTCGGTGTTGAGATAACGGAGGCATTCAATCTCGGTGAAGTCGCGGGTGACACGGCTCTCGGCCTCGGTGACCAGGTCGTCGACATCGAGCATGTAGACCGTCACTGTCCCGGGCTGCCCCGGGTGGGGCAGCGCTGCGGCGGCGAGATAACGGCCGTCGGGGCTGTAGGCGATACCTGTGACGAACCCAGTCGACGGCAGCGTCAGCAGATTCTGCCCTGTTTCGGTGTCCCAGGTCCGTATCGTGCCGTCAACACTTGCGGTCGCGACCACTTCCCTCGTGGGATCGAAAGCGACGCTGAACACTTCGGAAGTGTGGCCTTCGAGCCGCTGCAACGGTTCGAAGGTCTCGGCGTCCCACAGGACCGAGAATCCGTCGCTTTCACCAGTGATGAACAGCGCTCCGTCGGGGCTGAAGGCCATGGCATTGACCACGCCCGGGTCCCCTGAGCCGTCGGGCTGGCGCCCGACTTCCAACTTGGCGACGACCTCATTCGTGGCCGTGTCGCGTATCTCCAGCCGCTGTTCTCTGCCTTCGGCGTCATAGGTAACTGCCATCATTGCCCCGTCCGCCGAGTAGACGGCACCGAGCGAGTATGATCCTTCCACGGGTTCTGCCTCGTCTCCGGCAGACGACCGCGTTTCGACGCCGCCCATGATTCCTGCCCACAGCAACGAATCGTCCGCGGGATGGAACGCAACTGTGTTCGTAACCAGATGGTCGGCCCTTCGCTCGAGCTCCTCCCCCGAGTTGATGTCGTGAACCGTGACGCCATCGATTCCTCCCGCTGCCAATTCGGATCCGTCGGAATTGAAGGCAAGGGAGAAGGACATTGGCCCCGGGCCGGCCAGCGTGTGTGTTTGTTCACCCTCGGACAGATCCCAGACAGATATGGCGCCATCAGGACCGGTGGCAGCCAGCGTCGCCGAATCCGGGGCGAACGCCACCGCCCCGGCCGGCCGGGAACCTAATCCCAAGTCTGGTCCGGGAAGGCCAACGAGTTCGCGACTCCAGTAGGGAGTGCTGTCCCATAGTCGAGTGGTTCGATCGGCTCCGCTGGAGGTAACCACTCGAGAACCGTCTGCAGTGATGTCTATGCCATCCACCTCGCCGGTGTGGCCGATCATCTCCGCAGAATTGTCGAGTGTCTCCGGATCCCACACGAATACCTTCGGGGTTCCAGAACTTGCGACGACTCCGGTGTCCGCGGCCACATGCAGATCCAGCACAACACCTTCGTGCTGATGGAACGAGCCGGTCTGCTCACCTGACTGGGCATCCCAGACCTTGACCTCTCCAATATGTGATGTATAGATCTCGCTGCCGTCGAGAGAATATCCGACGTCAAAAACAAGTCCGTCGTGCCGCTGGATGATCTGCCCGCTGGATGGATCCCACACCAGGAAGCCTTCGTCCTCCGGAGTCCCTAACTGGTGCGTCCGGTAGGTGATAGCCAACCTCGAGTCGTCAGGACTGAAAGCAAGATTGAAGGTTGAGGCACCAAAATCGGGGTGCCGAAGCTCCGAGATGATCGCCCCGGTACCAGGATCCCACACTGTTGTGCTTCCACTGGCGCCGCCGCCGGCCGCCAACATGGTTCCGTCGTTGCTGAAGGCAGGAATCAACGCACCCGGGAGGTCGAAACTCCGTTCGACCTCACCGGTCCGGACGTCCCACAGTCGGACTTGGTTTTCGCTTGTGACCGCTATCCGGTTTCCGTCCGGGCTGAAGACTGCATCCCCGACAACAGAGGATTCCTCGAGAGTGACCTGACGTTCGAGCGGATCGACGGACCACACATCGACCGCCTCGAGGTCCTGGCCCATGGTCAGGAATGAGGTTCCGTCCGGAGAGAAATGGGCGATGCCGTTGTCGGCGATCGGGATTGTGCCCAGCAGCCGGGAGTTCAACACCGAGCGATGCAGCGCTTCCTCGGCGGCAGGCAGAACCGTTTCACCGCTGGCCTCGACAGCTTCGAGGGCCAGCAGCGTGCTCAGCTCAGGATCGACCGCGAGATTTGTTTCAGATGCTGCCGCCAGGGCGCCCACCGTGGCGACACGAGCTTCCCTGTCAGCTCGAGCCGACTGCTCTCGTGATTCGTTGCGTTGATCCACAGCGAGAAATCCCGCGAGGAGCGCCACCACGAGGACGAGACCGACCCCGGCCAGCAATCCCTTGAGGCGGCGGTTGGAGCGCAACTGCCTCTCACTCCGCTCGCGTTCTGCGGCTTGCTCCTTGTCGTTGAGCGCGACGCTGGCCAACAGGAACTCCTGCTCCAGCGGGATGAGCACGTCGTCATGGCGATCCACCCACGCCGTGGCGGAATCCAGACGGGCGCCACGGTACAGGTCACCCGGATCCCGTCCCTGCCGGCCCCAGGACCCTGCGGACTCAGTGATGTGTGTCTGGATCCGCAGACCGTCGCCCGCTTCCGAAACCCAACCCGTGAGCCGGGGCCACTGTGTGATCAGTGCCTCGTGTGCCACTTCCACTGTGGGCGCCCTGGTGACACGATCGCGGTCGAAGGTGAGCAGTCGAGCTGCACCGAACGCATCGATGACGCGCTCGACCTCCACGGGATCAGCACTCGCCGACACCAGGTCCGACCGCTTCGCCCGACGCCTCGTGGCGGTGTCCCCCTGACCGATCGCAAGCAGCCGCATGAACAACCGACGACTGATCCCCTGATCCTCTGCGGACATCTGGTCGTACAATTCATCAGCACGCTCGGCCACGGCGGCCTCGACCCCACCCAACTCACGGTACGACGCATGAGTCATCACGCGCCCCTGGCGGCGACTGAACAGCTCGGTGAGAGTGAACTGCAGCAGTGGCATTGCTGCGGGCTGGTCAATCACATCGGCCACGATCTCTGTGGTCAGGGCCGGCTCGACCTCGACACTCACCAGGGCAGCCGGACCCCGGACAGCTTCCTCCAACTCTGCAGCTGACAATGCAGCGATCGCTACCGTTCCACCCTTGATCAGCTGACCGAAACGGTGATATCGCAGCGGCTGGTCATAGAAATCCGCCCGCAGTGTTGCCACCACACGCAGATTCGACTCAGGGTCGGCAACTGTGGCGGCGATGCCGTTGAGGAAGGCGGTGCGGATTGCGCCATCGCCGACGAGCGTGAACAGCTCCTCCAGCTGATCGATCACCAGCAGCACCGGGTCGTGATTGGGGATGGAGGTTTCGAGCATCCGGCCGACCGAGCCTTCGTTGAATCCTCCGGCGGTCAAACTGCGATCTGGTCCGGTCACGGAAATTGAGCGAAGGGCTGCCTCAAGTTCGGAAAATGGCTGCGATCCGGGAACCATGGTGGCAATGAACCAGTCGGCGGATCCCGGCACCTCCCCGGCTCGCAACCTCGGTATCAGCCCGGCGTGCACGACGCTTGATTTGCCGCCGCCAGAGGCCCCCACCAGAGTCAGAAACCGCGAAGACGCGTCGCTGCGGCCGAGACGGTCGACAAGCTCCTGGACAATGTTCGAGCGACCGAAGAATTCGTCCGTGTCGGCTTCGGTGAATGCACGCAAACCCTTGTACGGATTCACCGGGTCGTCAGCAACTGCTGATCGCGGAGTGCGGTCGCCGAGAGCAAGCGCAAGGTCTTCGACGAACGCTGCAACGTCGTCATACCGCTCATCCGGTTCCCATGCCGTGGCCCGGGCCAGCACGTCATCAACCGGCAATGGGATCGATGGCCGCTGCAGATGAATCGAACCAATATGGTCGCCCTGCGAGGTAACGGCCTGGCGGCCGAATGGCAGCAGTCCCGTCATCGCCTGCGCAAGCAGCACCGCCAGGGCGAATTGGTCGGTGGCCGGCGTGGGTGGCCCGCCGGCCAGAAACTCGGGCGACTCGTACCCGGACGGATCCGGGGATGGCCGGGGACTGATTCCGCTGGAGAGAGTGGTCACACCGAAATCGGTCAGGTACGCGTTCCCGTCGTTGTCCATCAGGACGTTGGAGGGATTGATTCCGCCATGGGAAACAGCAGCCCGGTGAGCTGTGGTCAGCCCAGAACCCAATTGTTGCGCGAGGCGGAGCACCGCGGGGCCATCAAGTGGACCCTCCATCAGTTCATCCGACAGGTCGCCCGGCAACAGGCGCATCACCAGATAGGCCCCGCCGGGCTCCCGCCAGAAATCGTAGAGCGGAACGATGTTGGGATGTTGAAGGTTCGACACCCGCCGTGCCTCGGTATCGAATCGTCGAATGAACCCGGGGTCATCGGCCAGTTCGGGGCCGATGACTTTGACCGCGACCTCGCGACCCACGCCGGGCTGAACAGCGCGGTACACCAGCGCGTGATTCCCTCTTCCGATCTCCCCGTTCAGGCGATAACCGCGCAACGATCGGCCGGCCGGCACCTCCAACCGCAGGGCCGGGTCCTGCACGGCGATCCGGCGATCCAGAGCTACCAACTCCGGCGAGGGTTCCAGGGCAACATCGACGAGCGTCCGGCGGTAATCCTCAAAGCTGCGAAGTGCCTCCACCTGACGACCCGTGCGATACAAGGCCAGCATGAGTTGCCCCCGGAAGTGATCGCGGAGAGGGAGATCCTCGATCAACTGATGCAATCGGGATATTGCCTCGGTCGCCATCCCGCATTCCAGCAGGGCATCCACCAGATTCTCTTCTGCGACCACCCGCTGCTCGTCCAATCGCGCCGCTTCGACCCGCGACCAATCTTCGTAACTGAACTCGTCGAACGCCGGTCCTCGCCACATCGCCAGCGCGTCCTGAAATGTGTCAACTGCGCGTACTGCGTCGCCCTCGGCCAGTTGTTGTCGGCCGTCTTCAACGTGAGCCCAGAAGCGATCGGCATCCAGTCCCTCAGGACCGATGCGAAGCACATACCCGGGGGACTCGGTCAGAATCAGCTGCTCGGCCCCGGACTGGTGTTCGTCAAGAGCCTTGCGAAGTCGTGCCACGTAGCTACGGATGGTGGTCTTGGCACCTGCCGTGGGTTCCTGCTCGAACACAATGTCGATCAATCGGTCGGTCGAGACAACCTGGTTTCTGCTGAGGATCAGTGCCGCCAGCAGCCGGCGCTGACGCGGGCCGCCCAGGTCAACCCGATGAGAGTCACTCGACACGATCAGTGAACCCAGAATCCCAAAGTCCATGCGTTGTTTCCCCCGGGCGAACTTACTCTTGTTCCTGTCGGCCAAGTGGCTCATTTCATGAGTGCAACACATTGACGTTGCAGTTTTGTGGCAGCGCAAGAACGTTGATGCAGAGCCGATCTGCAGAGCACCGCTCGACGCCTGGGCCCCTGCGACGGCAAGAACCGGACCAGGCTGCAACAGCTCCGCCACCCCCGATGAGGACAGTGAGCCCAGAACCTACCGAAGGTTCGATCAACAGACAGGAGCACATCATGCAAGTTCAGGAGCGCATACTCGACACAGAACCCACCGAGTCATCGGAGGTGACCGACTCCCGGCCACCAGGGGACAAAGGAAGCCACCGGGGCGGGAGCCGATATGGATGGATGGCATTGGCACTGGTCGTCGCGATCGCCACAGGCGTTCTCGTCTTCCAGGTGATCAGCGCATCCAACGACGGTTTCCAGCCGGATCCCTCCTACACCGTTGCGGAACAGAACCGCTTCCAGGCTCTCCACGACGCGGAAGCACCCGTACAACCCAACACCGGCGACCCCTCATATGAGGCAGCCGAACAAAACCGCTTCCAGGCTCTCAGCGACTCGGAAGCACCCGTACAACCCAACACCGGCGATCCCTCATATGAAATCGCCGAACAGAACCGCTTCCAGGCCCTCGCAGGTAATTGAACGCCTGTGAGCACGCTTTGATGCCGAATCCGGTGTGGGCACCTTTTCCAGGGTGTCCACACCGGATTCTTCGGATTTTCGGAAGAAGAACCCGGACGGCCGTATCTACCGCATCACAGGTGGCACCTTCACCCGGAGCCGGGTTTTGGATCAGCGCTATCCGCTATCCAGAGAAGTGCTCCTGAGATGAAGAACGGCAGCGCCGAGACCGAGACTGCGATCCATTCGTTTCTCCCCGCAGACCAGATCGCAAACACAGCAAAGAGGCTCGCTGTGACGACCAGCAATCGGGATCCCAGCCGTTCCCGGAAGAACGAGATCACCAGGGCGATCGAGTTGGCGATGACAAGCAGGACCAGCAGGACCGTATGGGTCACAATCGTTTCTTCGTTCACTGGAGCATCGGAATCACCATCACCGATCGCTCCGGCAATGAGGATCAACCACCAAAAGGCCGCGGCGGTAACTCCGATTACGCGCCCGGACAGGCGAACGAACTTCATCCGACCAGACTAGATCTCATCTTGAGCTAGCCCGTTCGCAGGATTATGTGCCGCAGCAAGATCAGGGTCCTCGGTCTATTCGGTGCTACAGCCCGACGACCTCACTTGGCACGTGCCGTCCCACAAGTACGCGCTGGAGGAGTCTCCGGCTCTCAGAACGTTCTGGGAACATGTCGACTTCAGGAGATAGCCAGCACGGCCGCGCTGGCGACTGCGCCGCTGCTGAGCCGTTCCAGCGCAGTGTTGACGTCATCCAGTTCGAACACCTCGGTCTGGGTGCGTATGGGGATTTCCGCAGCCAGCTCGATGAGGTCGATGGCATCACGGCGGGTGACGTTGGCGACGCTGCGAATCTGCCGCTCTTCCCACAACAAGTCATAGGAGAACTCCGGAATCCGGTCGAGGTGTATCGCGTTCACGGCGACCACCCCACCACGATCAACCGATCGCAGGGCGTCGACAACCACCGAGCCGACCGGGGCGAACGTGATGGCCGCGTCGAGCTTGCTGGGAGGTGAGTCCTCATATCCTCCGGCCCAGACCGCCCCCAGATCCAGCGCGCGTTGTTGTTCGCGAACGGACCGGGTGCAAACGAAGACCTCACATTCCCACGCACGGGCAATCTGAATCACACATGTGGCCGACGCTCCGAATCCGTACAGACCCAGGCGATCCCCTTTCTGGATCCCGGAGACCCGCAGGGAACGAAGACCGATTGTCCCGCCACAGAGAAGCGGAGCCGCCTCGACGTCATCGAATGCGTCCGGCAACGGGTAGGTGAATCCGGCATCAGCCACGATCATCTCGGCAAAACCACCGTCGCGATCCCATCCGGTAAACGTCGCCGCCTCGCACAGGTTCTCCCTGCCGCTCAGGCAGAACTTGCACTTGCCGCAGGTGGACGCGATCCATGCAACTCCAACACGTTGCCCGACATGGCGATCCTCCACCCCTGAGCCAACCTCGCGGACCTTTCCGACCACCTGATGTCCGGGTGTTATCGGGAGCCGACGGGCCGCCAGATCACCTTCAACCAGCTGAAGGTCGGTTCGGCACACTCCGCATGTCGAAACCTCGATGACCACCTCGCCCTGTGCCGCGGTGGGCGAATCGAGATCCTGCACGACCAGTGGATGACCGGAAGCCGGACCGGGATTTTCGAGACGAGCTGCTCTCATGTCTCCAGAATGCCGCGATCTGCGGGCGATTGGCGAGCATCTACGGGGGATTGGCGAACATCTGCGTGGTGGGCGGCGGGGCGCGGCTAGTAGCGTCGCGTGTGTCCAACAGCGTGACACCACCGGGGACAACCCCGAGATGTGAACACCCCGAGATGGACACCACGAGAAGGGCACCACCAAACATGAATCAGATGGATTTGTTCACGGCCAAGGAGCGAGCGCTGTTGATCGAAACCGAGCGGAAGCAGTTGGAGGGCCTCTCCCAGGACGAACTCGGGGACCTGCTGGTTCGTGTACGGCGGCTGCGGGACAAGTACAGCGATCTCTACCGGCGACAGGGCCATCAGTCGGTCAAGCGGGCCCGCACGCGAGCTGCAGCGAGCGATTCCAATGAGCGGACGTTGCAGAAGGCGGAGATCCTCGAAGACTCGATGTCGCGGGTCGCGCG
>JAUXGW010000225.1 GCA_030621865.1 Actinomycetes bacterium | reverse complement strand
ATCTTCGCCTTCGCTCTCGGTGTGCTGGGCCACCGCCGCGCCGGCTACCGGGAGAAGGCCATCAACCTGGTGCGTGATGTGCATCCCTACTTCGTCATCCCGGACCGAGGTGTCTGGTGGAAGATGCACGAGGACCTGAGTTCTCCCGAGCCGGGCTTCGGTCTCGGTGCGCTCGATCCTTATCAGGCGCTGGCTGTCTACCGCTTTCTCGATGGCGGCACCGGTGAACTCGCCGCTGAAATCGCCGAGATGGAAGCATTGATCGAGCCGTCGTGGCGATCGCTCGTCATCCATCAGGACCTGGGGCTGGGGATGATGTTGTGGTCCTCCGCGGGTTGCAGCGGCGACCAGTGGGCTCAGGAGCACCGGCGCCGTTCGCTCGAAGTGCTCGACTCGATGTGGGTCGAACCAGAACACGAACCGGGCGGATACTTCTGTCGACAGCCCGGGGACCGGCAGACGCGCTTCGCGTTCACCAACTACGGGGTGGCCATCGGCCTTCAGTCAGTCGGCGAGTGGCCCGATCGTGTCATGGAGATCCTTCGCTATTTCGATGCCTACCGGTCAGGTGACGAATACGACCGTGAGGCGATCACCCACGTGATGGGATGTGTCGCACGCCTGCCGGGAGCGTTCGTCTCCGACTGAGGCGCCAACGGAGGCAGTGGTGCCGCTTCTCTGCGGGGCGGAGGCACGGCCCTGTCCTTGGCGAAGTGTTCGGATAGAATTGAGGCATGGGTCGCACGATGGATGACGACGAACTGTCACAACAGCGGAGCCGGATGGTTGATCGCGACATAGCGGGGCGGGGTGTGCACAGCGCCCGCTTGCTGGAGGCCATGCGTGCCGTGCCTCGCCACAGGTTCCTTCCTCCTGAGCTCGCGGAGTTTGCCTACGACGACACGCCGCTGCCCATTGCCGAGGGCCAGACCATCTCCCAGCCCTACATCGTGGCTGCGATGACCGAGGCACTGGAGTTGTCGCCGGGCGACCGCGTGCTCGAAATCGGCACCGGATCGGGTTACGCCGCGGCGGTGCTTGGCGAGATGGCCGACGAGGTGTGGTCGATCGAGCGCCATCAACCCCTTGCCGACAGCGCTCGTACCCTCCTCGAGGAGCTGGGCTACGACGGGGTTCACGTGGTGTGTGGTGACGGCACGCTGGGTTGGCCGGAACGGGCACCATATGACGCGATCATCGTGGCTGCCGGCGGGCCTTCGGTGCCGCCAAGCCTGCTCGAGCAGCTCGCAGATGGCGGCAGATTGGTGATTCCCGTGGGCCCCGAGACCCGCGGTCAGGAATTGATCAGGGTTCACCGCCAGGGCGACGAGTTCGACGAACGGAACCTGGGCGCGGTGCGCTTCGTCCCGCTCGTCGGCGAGGAGGGTTGGAAGGGAAATCCGGGTGACGACGCGGTTCCACCGGCCGCATCGACGGAAGGCCCGAAACCATCCCGGCTCATCCTCGCTCCGGGTGAGCAGATCCAACATCCCCACGTTCACGGGTTACCGGCGCTGGTGGCCGAGACAGCGGAGCCGTTTGGTTCGATCGAGGACGCCGATCTGGGTGGTCTGCTCGAACGGATCGGGGATTGTCCGGTCGTGTTGTTGGGAGAGGCTTCCCACGGCACGTCGGAGTTCTATCGGATGCGTGACCGCATCACGCGAGAACTGGTGCTCCACAAGGGATTTGTCGCGGTCGCGGTGGAAGCCGACTGGCCGGATGCGGCTCGTGTCGATGCATACATTCGGGGTCGCGAACCGTCCCATCGTGATGGTGAACCGTTCTCGCGGTTCCCGACATGGATGTGGCGCAACCGCGAGGTGCTGTCACTGGTCAACTGGCTGGCTGACCACAACTCCACTCTGGAGGACCCGGCTCGACAGGTGAGCTTCCACGGCCTCGATCTGTACAGCCTGTTCACTTCCCGTGACGCGGTGCTCGCCTACCTGGACAAAGTTGATCCCGATGCCGCAGCAATCGCGCGCCGCCGCTACGGCTGCCTGACGCCCTGGGAGAACGATCCCGCGAGTTACGGGCGGGCGGTTGTCTCAAGTGGCTTCGAAGGCTGCGAGGACGCCGTGGTCGCCGCCCTCACCGATCTGTTGCGCCAACGTGTCGCGTACGCAGCCGACGACGACAGCGCGTTCGTCGAGGCGACCCAGAACGCGATGGTGGTCGCCAACGCAGAGAAGTACTACCGGGCCATGTACCACGGCTCTCGGGAGTCGTGGAACCTCCGCGACCTTCACATGTTCGAGACGCTGAAGCTGGTGCGTGCACACCGGGGACCGGGCGCGAAGGTGGTGGTGTGGGAGCACAACTCCCACGTCGGCGACGCCTCGGCCACCGAGATGGGAGCACGGGGTGAGCACAATGTCGGAATGCTGACCCGGCGGGAGTATGGCGACGACGCATTCATCGTCGGCTTCGGCACCGACCATGGAGTTGTGGCAGCGGCCACGGACTGGGGAGGGCCGATGGAACGCAAGGTTGTCCGGCCGTCACATCCACAGAGCTACGAGCGTGTCTGTCATGACAGTGGTGTGCCGGCGTTCCTGCTCCACCTCCGCGACCCGCGACGGCAGGCGCTGCGGGACGAGCTGACTCCGCCCCGCCTCGAGCGGGCCATCGGTGTGATCTACCGCCCCGAGACGGAGTTGCAGAGCCATTATTTCCAGGCCACGCTTCCCGGTCAGTTCGACGAGTACATCTGGTTCGACAAGACCAGCGCGGTCTCACCGATAGAGGCACACGACGTCCACGGAATGCCTGACACGTACCCGTTCGGCCTGTGACCGACTGGTGGCTTCGTCAATGCCACGTCAGCGGAGGAGCCTGACAGTGCCGGGAACCTGACGGGGCTGAATTCTCAGCCGCGACCACGACGGCGCCGTCGCCCACCTCCACCCGCAGGCCCGTCGCCCTGCCGGTCTGCGCAGCGGCGAAATGCCTCGAGATGATTTTCCTGGGAGGCCCTCCGGAGATTCCCGAACACCTCGATCAAGTCGGCGCGCGTAGTGGTGTCGAGGAGCCGGTCGTACATGGCGGCGTTCTCGATCTCGCCGTCGACGCCTGCCTTGCAGGCCTCGTTGATTGAATCGAAACGGGGGGCTCGTCCCAGCCACGGGTTCTCGGGAATCGGGACGCTGTAGCGTTGGTAGCAGGTACAGAGTGCTTCGATGTGCCGGCGTTCGGATTCGACGATGTTGGTGAACGGTCTGACCTCGCCGAAATCGGCGATCACCTGCTCGTAGGTCGCCACCGCCTTGTATTCGTCATCGAGGGCTTCGCCAAGAGCGTCGATCTCGGCCTCGTTCAACACTTGGGGTGGTGGGTTCACAGCGTAATTCTACCGGTGTGGATCCCACTGAGCACTGGTTCCCGTGCCAATATTTCGCGATGGCACCCAAGGCGCTTTCCCAGGCCCGGCACCGCTTCGTGGACGGCCCATGACAGGCGGCTCCACCGGCCCGCTCGGACCGTTCACCGACCCGGACTGCTGATGTCCGTCCTCGCGTGGATCATCGTGCTCGGCATTGCCATGACCGCGATCGCCATGGTCGGCAGCATCACGCTCGTCCTGAGCGAAGAAGGACTCGAGCGACTCCTCATCCCTCTTGTCGCCCTCGCCGCGGGATCGCTCCTGGGTGGCGCCTTCTTGAACATGCTTCCCCAGGCCATCGACCAGCTCGGCAACGTCCAGGCGGTCTGGCTCCTTTTCCTCGCGGGTTTCACCGTATTCTTCATCCTCGAGCAACTGTTGCACTGGCACCACTGCCATCGAGCGGTGTCCAAACACCGCCCGATGGGATACCTGATCCTCGTCGCCGACGGACTCCACAACTTCATCGGGGGCCTGGCGGTGGCCAGCGCCTTTTTCATCGACGTGAGGGTGGGTCTGGTCGCCTGGATCGCGGCGGCGGTTCATGAGGTGCCCCAGGAACTCGGGGACTTCGGCATCCTCATCAACAGCGGATGGGACCGCACCCGGGCGCTCGCCTACAACGTCGCCTCAGGTTCCACGTTCCTCC
>JAUXGW010000082.1 GCA_030621865.1 Actinomycetes bacterium | reverse complement strand
TCCTGCACGGAATCCGGTCCCCACGTACCCGGCTGATACAGCTCCACAGGAGGCGGGGACTTCAACAGTGGCTCCGCAACCTGCCAGAGGCGTTCGATTCCCTCCGCCTTGGTGAACAGTGTCCGGTCACCCAGCATCGCATCGTGCAGCAACCGCTCGTAGGCCTCCAGTTCGCAGCGCGGATCGAAGTTCTCCTTGTAGGAGAACTTGAGCTGCGCCGGGCCCACAACCATCGCCGGCCCGGGTTCCTTCGACTGGAAGTTCACCTTGATTGTCCCCGGTTCCCCGATCTCGAACACGAGCTCGTCGCCGTCCGTGGCTCGACCCGCGGCGATCTGTTCGGTGAACAATTCCATTGGTGGTTGCTTGAGTTTCACCGTGATCACGCGATGGCTTTCGGGCATTCGTTTGCCTGTCCGCAGGTAGATGGGAACCCCGTCCCAACGCTCGTTGTTGATTCTCGCCTCGAGTGCAATCAGCGTTTCCGTGTCCGAGTCGTCGGCCACCTGATCCGACTCGCGATATCCGACGTACTGGCCTCGCACCACCCTGGCCGGGTCCAGAAGTTCCAGAGAATTGAAGACCTTCTGGCGGGCCTCGGCCATTCCCTGGTTGTCAAAGGATTTCGGAGCGTCCATCGCCACGAACCCGAGGGCCTGGAACAGATGGGTCACCACCATGTCCTTGAACGCCCCGGTCTGTTCGTAGAACCCGATGCGACCTTCCACACCGAGGGTCTCCGGCACGTCGATCTGCACGTTCGCCACATGTTCGGCGCACCACACGGGCTCGAACAGCCGATTGGAGAATCGAACGGCGAGAATGTTCTGCACGTCCTCCTTGCCCAGGAAGTGATCAATCCGGAACACCTGATCCTCAGAGAACACGCTGAGTAGCAGTTCGTTGAGGGCCCGAGCCGAGTCGTAGTCCGTTCCGAACGGCTTCTCCAGGATCACTTTGGCCCCCGAATCAATCAGACCCGAAGCACCCAGGCCCTTCACGATCCCCGACATGGCCTTGGGTGGGATCGACAAGTAGTAGAGGACCTCAGCCGAACTGCCCATCGACGCCTTGGCGGATTCCACCTCGGCTACCAGGGCGGACATGTCCGACGCATCACTCACCACGTACGACAATGATTCGGAGAAGTCGGTCCACTGTTCGTCAGAGAAATCACCACGACCGAACTGCTCAACCGCCTCCCGGGCGAGTTCCCGGAACTCCTCGATGGACATGGCCCGTCGGGAAGTCCCGATGATCCGGTAACCAGGTGGCATCAGGCCGACCTGTGCGAGGTGGAAGAAGCCCGGCAACAGCTTTCTGGCCGCCAGGTCCCCACTGGCTCCGAACAACACGATCACATGATCGTCGGGCGGAACGGAACAACTCAGTTCTGTGTCTTCGGCAACCATCATTCAACCTCCACTGGGCTTGTCGGACATAGCGTCTGCGTCCGCCATTACGACAGATTCTCCTGCAACCACCCGGCCTGCGGGAATGGATTCATCCCCACTCAACAAGCGGCTCAATGCATCTTGTTTGGACGTTCCGGAGACGACCCACATCAACTGGGCTGCCAGAGCGAGTCCCGGGTAGGTGAGAGTGATCCGCCGGTGTCCCTGATACATGCCTGTGCAACCCACCAGGTCGGTCATCTCTTCCAGAATCGGGTCACCGGGTATCAGGGAAGCGGTGTGACCATCCGGACCAAGACCCAGGTGCACGAGATCGAAGGCGGCGGGAAGTGCCGATGCATAGGAACGCGCGGCGAGAGCAGTGGAATCGACGTTGTCCGGATCCACTCCCGCATCCATCGGCACAACCGTGGCCGGAACATCCCCAAGTGCCTTGCGCAGGTGAGTCAGATTTCGAGCCGGATCTCCGTCTGGAGCGAACCGTTCGTCCACCTGAAAGACATTCGTCCTGCTCCACGGCATGTCCATCCCCCGCAGATGAGAGAACATCTCCCACGGAGTACGCCCTCCACTCACTGCGAAGTCAAAGGAACCCCGGCTCTCGACCGAACGGGTCGCAGCCAACGCGACGTGTTGGGCAGCGGCGAATGCCAGAGCGTCGGGGTCGGGGAAAACCCTGGTGTCGTGATCCATTCGAGCGGTCAGGAGTTCTTCTCTGCGTGGCCACCGAATTGCCCGCGCATGGCCGAGAGCACCTTGCCGGTGAAGTCACCCAGATCACGGGACTCGAACCTTTCGTTGAGCGCGGAGCTGATGACCGAAGCCGGCACACCTTCTTCGATTGCGGCGATGGTCGTCCATCTGCCTTCACCGGAGTCGCTGACCCGGCCCGCGAAATCCTCGAGGTCAGGACTCTCCGCCAGCGCCGCGGCAGTGAGGTCAACCAACCATGATCCGATCACAGAACCGCGCCGCCATACCTCCGCCACCTCGCCAACATCAATCTCGTACTGGTAGTACTCGGGATGCCGCAGCGGTGTCGTTTCAGCGTCAACCTCCTGCTGATGCAATCCCGCGTCAGCATGTTTGATCACGCTCAAACCCTCGGCGATGGCCGCCATCATTCCGTATTCGACTCCGTTGTGCACCATTTTCACGAAGTGGCCGGCTCCGTTCGGACCGCAGTGCAGGTAACCGTCCTGGGCCGTGCCTTCCCCCGGTGTTCGCCCAGGCGTCGGTTCCGCGGAGCCTTCGCCCGGCGCGATCGTCGACCAGATCGGCCCCAGCCGTTCAACGGGCTCATCCTCGCCACCGATCATCAGGGAGTAGCCGCGCTCCAGACCCCACACTCCCCCGCTGGTCCCACAGTCGATGTAGTGAATCTGCTTACCGGAGAGTTGGTTCGCCCGGTGGATGTCATCGCGGTAGTAGGAGTTGCCGCCGTCGATGATCGAATCTCCCGCGGACATAAGCCCCGAGAGTTCGTCGACTGTTCCCTGGACGTATCCGGCCGGCACCATGATCCACACGGCGCGGGGGGCATCCAGCTTGCTCACCAGGTCGCTGAGGCTCTCGGCACCCGTTGCGCCCTCGGACACCAACTCGGAGACAGCCGCCTGACTCAAGTCATACACAACGCAGTCGTGTCCGTCCCGCATGAGTCGGCGAACGAGATTGGCACCCATTCGGCCAAGTCCGACCATTCCGAGCTGCATCGGGTGTTTTGAAGTCATTTTGTCTCCACTGGCTTGTACTGGACTTGATGGGCTTGATGGGCTTGATCTTGATTGGCCTGATCTGGATCGGCCTGATCTGTGATGCGTTCGTCAGGCTTCGATCGATTCGTACGCTGCCATCGCCGCACCGACAACCCCGGCTTTGTTTCGCAGAATCGCCGGTTGCACTTCGGCTCGAACATCGATGTACTTGAGGTACTTGGTTGCCTTCTTCGACACTCCGCCACCGATTATGAACAGTGTGGGTGTGAACAACTTCTCAACCATCTGAAGATACCGGTTCACTCGGTGCCCCCACTTCTTCCACGACAAATCCTTGCTGACCCGCACGGAGGAGGCGGCGTACTTCTCCGCATCCGCTCCTCTGAGTTCCAGGTGACCAAGCTCGGTGTTGGGTACCAGGATGCCGTCCACAAAAACGGCGCTGCCGATGCCGGTCCCGAGGGTCAGCATGACGACAACCCCGTCGCGACCTCGGCCCGCCCCGAACCGCATCTCGGCGATTCCAGCCGCGTCGGCGTCGTTCAGGACCACTACCTGACGGTCAAGCCCACCGGAGAAGAATCCGGCCGCATCAACACCGATCCACGAGTCATCAATGTTCGCCGCGGTTCGGACAACTCCCCGCTGAACCACCGAAGGAATCGTGATCCCCGCGGCCCCGGATCCACCGCAACTCTGAATCAGCTCGGCCATCACCGGAACCATCGACTCCGGCGTTGCGGGGTGGGGTGTGGGGATCCTGAATCGTTCAGTCAGAAGTTCACCTGAATCGACCGATACCAGAGCGGCCTTGGTACCCGTTCCACCGAAATCGATTCCAATCGCGGAAGCGTTCATGTCACCCACACCTTTCAGGCTAAGCCGCCAACCGGATCGTTGTGGTCAATCAGGTAATGCCGGACTGCATTCGCGAATCCGTCCTCATCATTGGAATCCGTCACGAACTCAGCTGATGCCTGCACCTGCTTGCTGGCATTGCCCATTGCCATCCCGACTCCGCTGTTCGCGAACATGGCGATGTCATTCGGACCGTCGCCGATGCTTGCGAGTTCCGATGTTTCCAACCCGAAGTGATCGATCATGAAGCGGGAGACCGCTCCCTTGTTGGCGTCCGGATGAGTCACGTCGACGTAGTAGGGCTGGGACCTGCTGACCGACACCTCGGCACCCATCGACTCGCGGACCTGGAGTTCGGCGGTCCTCACGGCATCGTGATCATCGCCAACCCCCACAATGAGACCGAACTCATCCACGCCATCGAAACTACTCACCACCTCGGGCTCAAAACCCATGGTCGTCGCATGTTGACGCACATGGGGAGTTTCGTCATCGAGCACGTACCACTCGGAACCCGAATAGGCCCATGGTTCGAGTCCGCGATCCGCCACCAGGGTGAAAATGTCATCGATCAGGAACCCCGGCACTGCCTTCTGGCTCACGAGGCTCATGTCGGGATTGACGATCGTTCCCCCGTTGAATGCTGCGATCGGGCAAACGATTCGAAGGGGTTCGACGAGCATCAACATCCCGCGCGGTGGCCGTCCGCTGGCGATGGCGAAGTCCACGCCCATCTCGTGCAGATCCCGAACCGACTCGATCGTGGCAGGAGTCAGTTCATCGTCCGGAGTCATCAACGTGCCGTCCACATCCGACAGCAACAACTTGATGTGGTGGTTGTCGTCCATGGTCGGGTCGTGGTCACCTTCGGCCGATGTCATCGGAGATGGTCGGCCGGATCAAATCCGGCTTCCGGGCGGTCGCTGGACCGAACACCCTACCGGTGACCGACAAACATCTGACTCAGTTTCGGAAATCCAAACGAATCAGCGGGGGTTAGCGTGTACACCATGTCGCCACGCCCCAAGGTCCTGATACTCGGAGCCGGATTCGCCGGACTCGGAGCAGCCACGAAGCTGAAGACAGCACCTGTGGATGTGGTCCTCGTGGACAAGCACGATTACCACACGTTCCAACCCCTGATCTACCAGGTCGCAACCGATCTCCTCGCCCCACAGACAGTGGCCCACCCGATGCGCACCGCCGTCGAGCGTCAGCCAAATCTCAAGTTCGTGAAAGCTTCTGTTTCGGACATCGACCTGGAATCGAAGACCGTCAGCTTCAAGGATTGGGAAGACCAGACCTATGACTACCTGGTGGTGGCTCTGGGCACGGTGGTGAACTTCTTCGGGACCACCGGTGCCGAGGAGAACGCCTTTCCGATTTACACCCTCAACGACGCTGTTCGCGTGAAGAACCACATGCTCAGGTTGTATGAGGACTCGGTCAAGGCAGGGCCGGACTCATCGCGGATGCTCGACACCGTGATCGTTGGCGGTGGACCCACGGGAGTCGAGATGGCCGGCGCCGTGGCACATTTGATCAAGCTAAGCATGGGCGATGACGCACCGGGGCAACAGGCGACAAACGCTCGCATCACCCTCGTGGAGCACGCCGACCGGCTTCTGACCATGTTCGACGAAAGCATGAGTGCCTACGCCAAGGAAGAACTCGAACGAATCGGCGTGACGGTGAGACTCGGCGAGATGGTCTCCGAGATCGGTCCCGAGTCGGTCACTCTCGCAACTGGTGAAGAGATCCACGCCACAACAACAATCTGGGGAGCGGGACTCAAGACCACCGAGATCGTGAGCAAACTGTCCGATGATCTCCAGCACGGCCGCGTACCTGTGGGACCCATGTTGAATCTGAAGACCCACCCGGAGGTCCATGTGATCGGCGATCAGGCGTGGATCACCGACGCCAAAACCCAGAAGGTTCTGCCACAGTTGGGTTCGGTGGCAATGCAGGCAGGGGAACAAGTGGGCAAGAACATTGACCGGATAACCCGGAAACACAAGGATCCAGAACCATTCCACTACCGGGACAAGGGTTCGATGGCCACCATCGGCAAGGGTGCGGCCGTGGCCCAGCTTCCGCCCAACATCAAACTCACCGGCCGCCCAGCATTCCTTCTGTGGGGCACCGTGCACCTCGCACTTCTCACCGGTGGAGGCAACCGGGCCGCAGCAGCAACCAACTGGTTCATCACCGCCATGTCGAAAGACCGGCCATCTCAGGTCTTGATCGACCCTTCGGAAGAGGAATGAACGCCGTGTGGAGGAACCTGATCTTCGGAACCCAAGGAGCGTTCAAGTGGCAGGTCTGATCGAAGACTACGCAATCGTCGGGGACACCCGAACGGTGGCCCTGATTTCGCGAGAGGGCTCGGTCGACTGGTGGTGTGCTCCGCGGATTGATTCAGGAGCCTGTTTCTCTGCGTTGCTGGGCACGGCTTACAACGGGTGTTGGAGGCTCTGTCCCGCGGGTGATCAAGTGCAGACAACCCGGAAGTACATCACGGACACGCTGGTTCTGGAGACGACCCATGTGACACCGTCGGGAACAGTTGTCGTGAAGGACTTCATGGTTCCCGCCAGCCGGACTCCCACCATCCATCGCATCGTGGACTGCATCAGCGGTTCGGCTGAGATGGAACTGGAGTTGATCGTGCGTTTCGATTACGGCTCGATAGTTCCGTGGGTCCAGTCCTCGGGCGACGGAATCACCCTGGTTGCGGGCCGGGACGGACTCCGATTCCACAGTCCGGTGGAACTCAGCGGCCATGATTTCGAGACCACAGCCAACTTCACG
Organism: Actinomycetes bacterium; assembly: GCA_030621865.1. Taxonomy (GTDB): domain Bacteria; phylum Actinomycetota; class Acidimicrobiia; order Acidimicrobiales; family Microtrichaceae; genus JAHRAZ01. The sequence continues at coordinate 2,807 of JAUXGW010000082.1, read as the reverse complement.
ATGTCGGCGGGTTCCTCGAAATCCTTCTCCATTGCCTGGTTCGACTCGGCCGATGATCCTCCGATCCCCCACGACAGTCTTGCCGTGTTGAGACGTACTGAGCGGTACTGGTGCAATTGGGTCTCGCAATGCACATACGAGGGCGGCTGGCGCGATGACGTCGTGCGCTCGCTCATAACGCTCAAGGCGTTGACGTATGAACCCAGCGGAGCCATGGTCGCCGCGGCGACAACTTCCCTTCCGGAGGAGATCGGCGGCGTACGCAACTGGGACTATCGGTACTCCTGGCTCCGTGATGCGACGCTCACCCTGCAAGCACTGCTGATCTCAGGCTACAAATCGGAGGCAACCGCCTGGTCGCGTTGGCTTCGCCGAGCGGTGGCCGGCAGCCCTGGCGAGTTTCAGATCATGTACGGGATCAGGGGTGAACGGCGACTGACCGAACTCGAGCTTGACTGGCTCCCCGGGTACGAAGGGTCACAGCCCGTGAGGACCGGCAACGCCGCATCCGAGCAGTTCCAGCTCGATGTCTTCGGAGAAGTACTGGATGCTGCGCTGACTGCCCGCCGGGGCGGGATCTCCGACGAAGAAGGCTACGGCGTGGACATCATCACGGCGCTCATGCTGCATCTGGAGAAGGTCTGGAGCGAACCCGATGAGGGCATCTGGGAAGTCCGCGGGCCGCGACAGCACTTCACGCACTCCAAGATGATGGCGTGGGTGGCCTTCGACCGCGTCATCCGGCTGATGAGGTTCGAGAATCTGGATGGTCCCCACCGCGAACGCTGGGAGGCCATTCGCGACCAGATCCATGCGGAGGTCTGCGAAGAGGGCTGGAATCCCCGTGTCGGAGCCTTCACCCAGTACTACGGATCGGATCGTCTCGATTCCAGCCTTCTGATGATGGCCCCGGTCGGCTTCCTGCCACCCGATGACCACAGGATCATTTCCACCATCGAAGCGATTCAGGAACGCCTGACCGAGGACGGGTTCGTGAAACGCTACGAGACCGACGGGGATTCCACCGACGGCCTCTCCGGTGATGAAGGGGTCTTCCTCCTCACCACCTTCTGGCTCGCCGACAACCTCGCCCTGATAGGCCGACGGGAGGAAGCCGTTGAGCTCTACAACAAGCTCCTGGACCTCCGCAATGACGTTGGTCTGCTCTCCGAGGAGTACGACCCGACCGCCGGGCGATTGCTCGGCAACTTCCCGCAGGCCTTTTCCCACATGGGCGTGATCCATACGGCGGCAAACCTGTCCAGCGCTGGTGTCAGCCCCTGCGAGGAAAGAGCAATGCGGGACTGAACAATATGGATCTTTCTGAACTCCCGGAGTCCGGCACCGGAGCGCTCGGACTCGACCTGTCGCGACGTTTGCTGGCTGAGGCGGTCGGCACCTGTCTCCTGATGGTCGCAGTTGTCGGCTCGGCGATCATGGCCAGCACCATTAGCGACGAGCCCGGAATCCAGCTTCTGGCCATCTCCGTTGCGGTTGGTGCCGCGCTCCTGGCCCTGATCTACACGTTCGGTGGTGTATCGGGTGCCCATTTCAATCCGGCCGTGACGCTGCTGGATCGATTGTTCGGCACGATCAGCAGTCGTGAAGCGTCGCTCTACGTGATGGCTCAACTGACAGGCGGAATCCTGGGCACGATCATCGCCAACCTCATGTTCGAATATCCCGCGGTGGAGTTCTCGAGCAGGGTTCGGTCATCTCCCGGTCTCTGGTTGGGGGAGTTCATCGCGACCCTGGGTCTGCTGCTGGTGATTCACGGCTGCGTCCGAACCGGGCGCGCCAACATTGTGGCGGTGGCGATTGCGGCCTGGATAGCCGGAGCGCACTGGTTCACCTCGTCAACGAGTTTTGCCAATCCGGCCGTGACTGTTTCGCGAATGTTCACCGACACGTTCAACGGGATTTCACCTTCATCGGTTTCCATGTTCGTCGTGATGCAGTTGCTTGCCGTTCCGGTGGCATGGGTTCTCGTGAGATTCATCTTCGCCGGGTCAGAAGAGGTTCTCGGCAACGGAGATCCCTCCAATGAGTGATCCTGCGGGGAGGGAACCCCCGATGGTCGCAACCTTCAACCGGATTCCCGAAGTCCTGTATGTCTGTGTGCACAACGCGGGCCGCTCACAGATGGCTGCTGCCTTGACCTCCCGACTCGGCGGTGAAGGTGTGGTGGTCCGCTCAGCCGGGACGGCTCCGGGATCCGAAGTGAATCCCGCGGTCGTGCAGGCCATGGACGAAGTCGGCATCGACTTGCTCGCCCTCGGGGCCAGACCCAAGGCACTCTCCGAAGCGGCGGTTCGGGCCAGCGACGCTGTGATCACGATGGGATGCGGCGATGAGTGCCCCTTCTACCCGGGAATCACCTACCGGGATTGGCCCCTCGAAGATCCTGCCGGCCAGGGGATTGAAGCCATCAGGCCGATCCGCGATCAGATCCGCGAGCAGGTCCTGGATCTGCTCGCAGAACTTGGTGTTGAGATACAACAAGGCTGAGTCGCCCACAGTCGGACCCGCGAGTTCTCCCACATCACCAAGCCACGCGCACATCACCGGGCCACGCACATCACCAAGCCGAGCGCGACCCGAGAGAAGCTCAGCCGGGCTGTTCGATGGTGGCCAGAACTGCCCCAAGCGCAACGAGTCGCTCCGGCACAACCGCAAACCAGGCCCATTTGCCACGTTTCTCCCTGACAAGCAGCCCGGCCTCCACCAGTTGACTCAGATGGTGTGAAACCGTCGGCTGGGACTTGCCCACGGGTTCGTTCAGATCACAGGCACACGCCTCACCTGCG
>JAUXGW010000266.1 GCA_030621865.1 Actinomycetes bacterium | reverse complement strand
CGCCTTGCCATCACCGAGAAGTGTTATCTCCGGATGTGAACAACGATGGCTGGACAGGAACTCTTCGCTGCTCATCGATTCCTTCAGAAAGCTGACGATCTCGGCGACACCGTCGAAGGAATATCGGCCTCCGGAGTACCTGGCGGTGGCATTCGCAGTGAACACACTCCGCATGTCGTCGAAGCGCTTCTGATCCAGATAGCGCATGTAGCGATATTTCAGATTCTTGATCTTCTCGGTCTGCACGAGATCTTCAGGGGTCATCATGTCTCCAGTTTCGGCCCGCCCTTGGCGGGCGGGCCTCAAGCTACTCCGGGTGGTTCCTTCGAGATCATGCGAAAACGGCAGCCCGAATCCGGGAGAAATCCGAAACGTGAGCCAGATCCCAGGGTGGGTTCCACCGGGCGCACAGTGGATTCGTGTCGGAGGCTTCCCCTCCAGCCGCTCGCGGGACACCGATCAGGGATCGAGAGTTCCCGGCAACACCGCTTCCTCGTCCGCGAAACCCGTTGGTTCGAGACTCCATGATCCGGTGGTTTCGATCAGGATGACTTCGGTTCCGATAGGAACGAGAATCTCGCCTGTTTCTGGCTCACCGCACTCTCCGAGCGCGCATCTCCCTGCATATTGGATGCGGGCATTCGGGTCGCTGCTCTCGAGTTGCATGATGTAGGGGACGTTCACCCCTGTCGCCTGCACGAGTACCGCGGGACCCGTACCCGTCCATGCCTGGAATCCGCCCTCGGGAGATTTGACCCCGGCCTGGATCGGCTGCACAGTCACCATCCAGGACCCCTCCGACGCGAGCTCGATCGAATCGGGAACCGGGGCGTCGAGGAAGACTGCTCCACTTTGTGCGCCGGGTCCGGAGTCCATCCAGTCGAGACCGGGGCCTGACAGGAGCACGGGTTCGGTGCCGGAGAATGACACGATCACTGGTTGATCCGGATCGTTGAATGCAGAGAGATCCACGGTGCCGTTGCCCTCACCCCGCATTGTTGACCAGTCGCTCGGCGCGTCCACGGGACGCGCGAGACGGGCGTCCAGGTCGGCCATGAAGACTGTCGGCTTGGGGCTCATGACGTTGGCCACGATCCCTAAGAATATGATCAGGACCACGGCCATCCCGCCCAGGAGCACTGATTTGCGGACACGACTCTTCCGGCTCGATGGAAAGGGGGAGGATGAAGGACGCCACGCTGCGACGAGCGCCGCACCCATCGGCAGCGAAGTCCAGACGGTTCGACCGTCGAGGACAGCGGTCGGCATCGTCAGAAGGCCAAGGGTGAGACCGGCTCCAGCGCCTATGGCGAGCGGAATCCAGTCGCTGGAGGAGAGTTGTTGGCCATTGCGGCGCCGCAACCATAGCCAGAGTCCCCAGAGCGCGGGAAGGGCTGTGAGCAGGAAGGTGAGCGGTCTCTTGGGGTTCGACAAATTGATGGTTACCCACGAGTAAACGACATCTAGATCGCCCGGTGCCCAAGGCGCAAACGTGGTGGTGCTGATCGGGACGAGCGTTTCGCGCGTCATGTAGGCAAGCGCACCCACTGCGATCCATGCGAACGCACGCAACCGACGGAAACTTCTGAGTACCAGCAGTTCGCGGGCGATGGCGGCCACCAGGAAAATGATGGCCGTCTCTTTGCACCAGACCGCGGGGACCAGGAGCAGCATTGCCAAAACTGATCGGCGTCGGTACAGCGCGAGCAGCATCACGGGGAGCAAACCGACCGCCGCAGCCTCCACGGTAATGGCGGCGTACAACACCACCGGAACTGATATGGCCCAGAGGGCCACCGCCAGTGCCACACGACCCCGGTCGGCCGTCAGGTCGCGAACGAACCGAGCCAGTGCCAGACAACCGATGCACAGGAGGGTGAGGTTGACCAGATACAGCGAGGTTGCGGCATCGAAGGGCAACAGATGAGCGAGCCAGGGACCGAGAGCCCGATCCGTGAATGGGGCGACGTCCACGGCCGGAGCCGTGCCGCGGAACGACTCCACCAACTTCAGGTACAGGCTGGTGTCGATGGTCAACCCGGTCAGCAGTCGGTCGGAGGCAGTCTGGTACCAGCCGAAGTTCAGGTCGCCCCCATCGAAGGTCAGAGCGCGCGGCAACGACAGAAGGAGAATGGCGAAGCAACCTCCCAGAGCGGATCCCCACCAGGGAAGACGATCCCACGGGCGATTAGCCACAGGTTGTGGGTCAACGTCTTCGCCGAGCCCGACCGGAGGGATCCGATCGGATCCCCGAGAAGTCATGTCCTGATTGGACCCGTCCAGACTCGACAACCCCTTGCTCCCCGCCCTCGCCGACAACCTCTTGCTCCCCGCCCTAGACGCCGCCTGCTAACTGCTCGCATCCAGTCGCCGGCCGCCCGGAATGACCTCAGGGAAGCTACCATCCTGTTCAGGACTCGACCAAGTCTCCAGAGCGCGGCAAGGGGATGCGGATCGCGTGCACAGCAGGCCCCGGGGCGCGGGAGTCAAGCGGCATGCTCGTCAGCCACAGTGCCGACCAGGCGGCGCGGGCAGGGCCGGGAATATCCGTCCTCGGTCCGACGGAGGTCGCAGCTGGAATCTGGAAGAATTCCGCCATGACATCAACCAGATTCCCGAATCGTGTCACTGAAATGCTCGGAGTGGAGATTCCGATTGTCCAGGCGCCCATGGGCTGGATAGCTCGTTCAGAGCTGGCCTCGGCGGTATCGGAAGCCGGCGCCATGGGGATCATCGAAACATCTTCGGGTGAACTCGACATCGTTCGTGATGAGATAACGAAAATGCGTGAACTGACTGAGAAACCCTTCGGCGTGAACATTGCCCAGGCGTTTGTCCGGGATCCTTCGATTGTTGACTTCGTGGTGGACCAGGAAGTGAAGTTCGTGACCACCTCAGCCGGCAACCCGACCAAGTACACGAAACAGTTGAAGGATGCGGGACTCACGGTGTTCCATGTGGTTCCCACCCTCCGGGCGGCCCTCAAAGCTGTCGACGCGGGTGTCGACGGCCTGATTGTGGAGGGCGGGGAAGGTGGAGGCTTCAAGAATCCGAGGCCCGTTTCCACGATGGTCCTGCTGCCGCTGGTGGTCTCCGAGGTCGATGTGCCGGTGATCGCCGCCGGTGGTTTCGTGGATGGACCCACCATGGCCGCGGCTTTCGCCCTGGGCGCTGAGGGCGTGCAAATGGGTACCCGCATGGTTTCCGCAACCGAATCGCCCGTGCACGAGAACTGGAAGCAGGGGATTCTGAACGCGGCCGAGACGGACACAGTGTTCCTGAATCAGCACACATCGCCTGCGCTGCGAGCCCTGAGAACCGAGCGCACCAATGATCTCGAATTCGATGTTGAGTCGAATGCAATGGCTGCGTTCAACGTGGATGGCGTTTACACAAACGGTGATCTGGAGTCCGGAATCGCCCT
>JAUXGW010000331.1 GCA_030621865.1 Actinomycetes bacterium | reverse complement strand
GTCCGCCGAGCATGGTGGCCATGAAGCTGATCAGCCCGATCACGAGGCCGACCAGAACAAAACGACCCTTGGCGGCGGCCAGATCGCGGATTCCCAAATAGCTAGGAGATGGCACCGGTCGAAGCTAACAATCACGAGCGGAACTCGGGAAACCCGCAGACGGCCGTGGCGAGACTCCCGGCTCACGGTTACGTGATGGTTGGGAAGCCCCATGGGGAATCTTCGAGCGGGTTTCGCCGGCCCGAGCGTTGGTGGTTCCCGGGCCGAAAGTAGTGCGGAGCACCAGGGGTGGTGCGGGGCGCAAGAAGTAGAGCGGAGCGCAGGGAGAAGCGCGGAGCGCAAATAGCAATGCGGAGCGCAAAAAGCGATGTGGAGCGCCGAAGCGCTCCACATCGAGATTCTTGGTTTTGGTCGAGTCAGCCGAGGGCTTTGGCCTTCAGCTTGTTGAACTCGTCCTGGTCGATGGCACCGGAGTCAAGCAGTTCCTTGGCGGCGCTGATCTGCGTCGCGGAGTCGCTGCCGGCTTGGGCAACCACGCTTTCCGCGTACTTGAGACCCTGTACCTGGGCGTTCTGCTGTTGCGCGATGGCCCGTTCCGCCATGCCGTCGCCACGGACGATCAGGTAGATGAGCATCGAGATCAACGGAAGGAACAGGATCGCAATGACCCAAGCTGCCTTTGCCCAGCCACCGATGTCGTGGGAGCGAAAGAGGTCAGCAAGGATGCTGAAGAGGATCATGAAGTAGATGACCATGAAAAAGATCACCAGCATGGTCCAGAGGATTTCTCCGAGGTTTAATTCCGCGAGAATCACGGTTGGGACTCCAATTCGTAGAGGATTGATTGCCGGACAATACTAGCGGGCTGCCCGGATCGAGCGCTATCCAGCTACGGAATGGCTTGATTTGTCAGGGCGCCCACCCCGGATGCGGAATGGTTGGTGGTGTCAGCATGGGGCACCGCGGATCAGCACTTGGCCGCCATTGCGCGGCCACTCATTCGGCCATCTTTGCCACCAGTGATCCAAGCAGGGTGTGGAAGGATTCGCCGGTGGAGTCATGGCTCCACCCGTGACCACAGAAGAGGCGGTCGAACCGTGGTCCGGAAGCTGCCACTTCGGCCAGAGAGCGACGCTGTTCGGACCATGAGTACCAACACGCCTCCCGAAAGGCGATCAGTTCACCACGGTGAGGATTCCAGGCGAGTGAATCGCCCGAGAACAGCAGATGCTCGTCGACGAAATAGAGCACGCTTCCCTCTGTGTGTCCCGGAACTGGCCAGGCGACAGTGTCGTCGCGTATCTCGAACGGATCCCGTCCTGTGAGGAGATCTGTGGCGAACGGCGCCCCCTCAGCATCACTGGAATGTATCCACACCCGAGCACCGAATCGATCTGCATATCTCTCGGCATCTGCCACGTCGTCGCTGTGGCTGAGGAGGATGTCGGAGATTCCGCCCATCCCTTCCAGTGGCCCGTACACCTCACGCGTCCACCGGGGTGAGTCGATCATCAGGTTGCCGGCGTCCCTCGCCACCAGATAGGAGTGGGCGCCGAACGATGAGCGCGCATTGTGACCCAGCCTGAAGACGCCGTCTCCGAGATCGTGTGGATACAGCGCCGGATAGGGCCGACCGAGGATCTCATTTCCCACTGAGCGAGTCGGGCACACAAGGAGTGCCCGCCAGGCCATTTCGAGCTCTTCGGCATTTTCGGGCTGGTGCAGGAAGATGGAGCGGCCCCGGTCATCGGTTCCGATCAGCCCGGGTGCCACCTGACGGGACGCGTCACAGCCGATGCAGAGGGTGTCCACATACCAATCACCCTCTGCCGTTTGCGGGTGGCGGTCCTTGGGCCTTGCCATGAAGGCACGATATCCCGAAGGCCACCTTTTCGGTAGGGCCACCGTCTCAGTAAGGTCGGTCGGGTTCGGTCCGAAGGGGACCGAATCATTCGTCATGACGGGAGAGAAATGACGAACATCGATCCACCAGACCCGCCATCCGGCGCAGCGGATGCCGATACGTTCGGCTCCGTTGGCGTGATTGTGGGATTCCGCGGACCCTATGCGGATGGTCCACCACCCGAAACGCTGATTGTGGACTATCCGGAGCTCGACACGTTCGGGTTGCGCGAACTCCTCCGATTGATCCAGACGGTCCTCGTGCTGGCCTTCAACGTTGCCCGCGGAGCGGCTCGCAAACTTGTTCATCCAAGAGGTGAGAGCCTCCGGTACTACGCAAGCGAAGGGCTCATCGAGGGGTTCTTCGAGGTGGGCCCGACATTCGTGAAGGTCGGTCAGGTCATCGCTTCCTCCGGCATGTTTCCCGACGACGTGGCCCGCCCGGCGATGCGTTGCCTGCAGGAGGTGCCTCCTTTCGAATTCGAGCTGGT
>JAUXGW010000087.1 GCA_030621865.1 Actinomycetes bacterium | reverse complement strand
GATGAAAAGGAATGCAAGTAGTGGGGCCAAACCCCGTCTGAACTTGTTCATAAGAGATCAATTGTGGCCGATGGTCAGCCTCTGCGCCGCACGCGCAGCTTGATTGGGGTGGAACCCAGGTCAAAAGAATCCCGCAGCTGATTCTCCAGGTACCGCAGATACGAAGGCGGGAGGTCCTTGTTGGTGAACAGCGTGAACGTCGGGGGATCCGTGGCACCCTGTGTGGCGTAGAGCACCCGGCCGCCGTGTGGTGCCTGATGAGCCTGCTGGGCTGCACGGATCACCGCGTTCACACGCTGGGTGGGGATGCGGGTGCCGTACGCCTCGATCGCCTCGCTGAGTGCCGGCATAAGGCGCTGAACGCCCTTGCCGGTGAGCGCCGAAATCTTCAACACCGTGGCCTCACCGAGGAAGTGGAGCTTGCGTTCCAACTGGTACTCCACGTCACGCCGTTGCTCGGCGTCCAGGAGTTCCCACTTGTTGAGCAGGACAAGAATCGGACAACCAGAGGCATCGACTCGTTCGGCCAGACGCTGATCCTGGTGGGTAACGCCTTCGGTGCTGTCGATCAGGAGCAACGCCACGTCGGCCTTGTCGATCGACCGCAACGCCCGCAGCATCGAGAAATATTCGGTGTCTTCGTCGATTCGGGCTTTGCGACGCATCCCGGCGGTGTCAATGAAACGAATCGGGCCGGCTTCTGTCTCCACGATTGTGTCGACAGAATCACGGGTGGTGCCGGGCATGTCATGAACCACTGCCCGCTCCTCCCCGATCAAACGATTGAACAGGGTCGACTTACCGACATTCGGGCGCCCGACGAGGGCCACGCCCATGACTCGCGGCCCTTCGTCGTCTTCGTCATCAGCAGCCTCAAGATCTTCTTCGGGAGGCAGCAGTTCAAGAATCTCGTCCAGAAGATCGCCCGTTCCGCGGCCGTGCAGCGCAGAGATCGGGAACGGATCTCCGACTCCCAACGACAACAGGTCCCAGATCTGGGCTTCATGCGCCGAGTCATCGACCTTGTTGGCCACCAACAACACAGGCACGTCGGTGCCCCTCAGCCAGCGGGCCACGGAGATGTCCTCATCGGTCACGCCCACCGTGGCATCCACCACGAACAGAACGAGTGACGCATCCTTGATCGCCTCTTCGCTCTGACGGGAGACCTTTTCGTCGAGTTCTGATCCCTTGACGAGCCAGCCTCCGGTGTCCACCAGCAGGAAGTCCCGACCCAGCCAGTTCGCCTCCACCTCAACGCGGTCCCGGGTCACTCCGGGCTGCTCTTCCACGATGGAGAGACGCTTCTGGATGATTCGATTCAGAAGCGTGGATTTGCCGACATTCGGACGGCCGACGATCACCACTGATGGTTTCATGCGTTCACTTTCGATTCCCTGAGCGCACCACGCAGCGAAATGCCGTCGGTTGCGATGATTTCCACACTTCGGGGCAGGTCTTCAGGTGACATCCCGTCGAGAAACACTCCACGCGACAGGCATACGTCCGGAAGCAGATAACGATGCCCAAGGGGTTGATCGCCGAGCGCTCTGGCCACATCCTGTCCAACCATGAGTCCCGTGACCCCGATGTTGCCGCCGAAATACTGGTTGTCGACCGTGATGATCCGGACGTCATCAGGGTTGAGGGTGTCGACAATCGGTTGGAGCACCCTGGCACCGTAGACGCCGGTGATCAGAGCCAAGGGTGCCGCCTCAGATGCCGCGTGTTCCGGCGCATTGTCTTGTTCCGGTGCATTGTGCCCCGGCTTCGGTTGCCTCGGGCTCAGTTGAACTGTCACAGGCGAAGCATTGCCCGTCCGCGGAGCCCGATATCCCTCGGCCGGAGCGCCATCCACCCAGTTGAAAAAGCCGGGTTGCACTCCGATGCCCTGATCCAATTCGCCCCGGAACTCCAACTCGAATGCGGAAGCCATTCCGATTCCGTCCTCGTGCATGCCGAAGTCGCCATAGATCCCGGGCTTCGGAAATGGTCGACCGGCCAGCAGGTAATACTCGTCAGCAGCTTGAATCATCGGGCGCCCGATTGCCCGCATGAACACTTGCTGGGCAGCCTCGATGAGATCCAGCACTCGCTGTGCCTCCGCGGTCGTGTGCGGTCGCATCCGCTGCTCGGTGTTGAACTTGCTCACTCCGAGCGGCACCACGGCAACGTCGGCCAGCTCGGGATACTCATCCAGAATCCCGGTGAACGAATCCTCCAGAACGGTCCCGTCATTGATTCCCGGGCAGACCACGATCTGCCCGTGCACCTCGATACCCTCGGCCAGCAATGCCCGCAGCCAGCGCAGGCTCATCCCACCGCGCCGATTGCGCAACATCTCCGAACGAACCTCGGGGTCGGTTGCGTGAATGGACACGTAGAGGGGAGAGAGGCCTTCGGTGAGAACCCGCTCCATGTCGGCTTCCGTGAATCGGGTGAGCGTGGTGAAGTTGCCGTACAGGAAGGACAGCCGGTAATCATCGTCCTTCAGGTAGAGGCTTCGCCGCATGCCCGGCGGCAACTGGTAGATGAAGCAGAACTCGCAGTGGTTGTCACACGTTCTGACTTCGTCGAACACCGGCGAATCGATCTCGATTCCGAGCGGATCTCCGGCGGGTTTGGATATGTCGAAGGTGAGTTCAAGTCCGCCACGCTGGATATCGAGGCTGACTTCGTCTTCATCGGTCATCCAGCGGTACTCGATGATGTCCCGGATCTCGCGCCCCGAAACGGCAACGAGTTCGTCTCCCGCGAGCACACCCGCCAGTTCGGCAGCTGAACCGGGAGCAACCGACTGGACAACGGCGTGGTTCACGACCCATCAGCGTACCGGCGATCCCCTGGACGACCGTTATCATCGGTGCGTGCCAGATGCGGAGCAGACCCGGGGTCCAGCGCTGCCGAGGGGCAGCGGCGCGGTGTCTGGCGATCCCGAAGGTCCGGATGTCGACATCGACAAGGTGCTGCTTGCCGCTCCGCGTGGTTTCTGCGCCGGTGTCGAGATGGCAATCAAGGCTCTCGCATGGATGGTCCGAGCCTTCGAGCCGCCGGTGTACTGCTACCACGAGATCGTCCACAACCAGATCGTGGTGCGTCGCTTCGAGGACCTCGGAGTTGTGTTCGTGGACGACATCGCCGACGTTCCCCAAGGCCGGCCGCTGATGCTTTCGGCACACGGATCTGCCCCCGAAGTGGTCTCCAGGGCGCACGAAACGGGCGGGTTCGTGGTCGACGCAGTCTGCCCCCTCGTCACCAAGGTGCATCACGAGGTGAAAGTCCGCGCCAACAAGGGATACGACATCCTGTACATCGGCCACGAAGGCCACGAGGAAGCTGTCGGCACCATGGCGGTTGCCCCCCGGAACATCCACCGGGTGGAAACGATCGACGAAGTGGCCGACCTCGGGCCGATCGAAACACCGGTGGCCCTGCTGGCGCAAACCACGTTGTCACACCGTGATTGGTCCGATGTCGCAGACGCAGCAAAGGCACGATATCCCGACCTCTGGATGCCCGGTCGATCCGATCTGTGTTTCGCCACCACCAACCGCCAGACCGCACTGCTCGAGATCGCTGAGCGCTGCGATGCCGTGGTGGTCATTGGCTCCGCCAATTCCTCCAATACCAGGGCATTGGAGAAATTGGCTCGTGAGGCAGGATGTCCCCAAGTGATGCGGATCAACGCTGCCGGGGAACTCCCATCCGACCTTCACGGGACAGTCGGGGTCACTGCCGGAGCATCGGCGCCCGAGGAACTGGTCCAGGCGGTGATCGGCTTCCTCAATCCTCGCCACGGCGTGGAAGAAGTCAGCGTCACCGAGGAGGAGGAATACTTCCCTCCACCCCGGAACCTGCGGGAGCTACTTGCTGCAATCGATGTAGTCGGCACCCTTGGCCTCGCGGGCGACCCTGAACACCTTCCTCCCACCGAAGACCGCAACAGAGGCGCCTCAGAGGTGCTGGCCGATCTGGCCTGAGCCAATTCGATGTGGGCGAAGCCGTCGCCACCGTGCAACGCGAACCCGCACCTGCGGGGAGGTGGAACACGCCGACCGCAACCCGGCGACGCGAACGTGGTGGTGAGTTGGATCTGCGCACGGTTGGTGGGCCACGCTTCAGGCAATGATCAGCCTCGAAGACATCCGATTGTTCCTTCACGTGCTCGCCTCCACTGTGTGGGTAGGCGGCCAGATAGTGCTCGCCGGCCTCCTTCCCACTGTGCGATCCCTCGGTGAGGACGCACCGAAGAAGATTGCCCGGGCCTACAACCGGATCGCCTGGCCCGCGTTCGGACTGATCGTGTTCACGGGTTTGTGGAACCTGTTCGCCATACCGATCTCAGCCATCCCGCATCCGGAGTTCGAACTCAAGATGCTGTTCGTGATGTTGTCCGCAGCAGGTGCGCTGGTGCACCAGTTCGCCTCCGGGAACAAGGCGATGCTGGCAATCGGCGGCGCCGCGGCGAGCATTTTCGCCGCATTGGCGTTGCTCTGGGGTATCGCCCTGTTCTGAGTCCCGTTCCAATCTGTGCCCTGTTCCAAACAGTGTCATACCCCTGCCGTAGAGTCGTACTCATGTTCGATTCACATGAAAGCCGGGGTATGGCAAGGCTCGGGCCGCTACGGGAGCGGCTCCGTTGCGATCAACGGCTCTACACCGATGGCCTCGGTGCTCCAACAGTGTCCGCCAGGCAGGTCAAGGGTCTCTTGGGCGAACACGCCACAACCGACGTTTCCCTTCTGAGTGACCACGAACTCCTCGAACAGGCAGCCGATTTTGAGCGGTGCCGCTCCCTGATGACGATCGCTTCCGCGCATCTGAGCGTTGAGATCGACTCCCGACGGGTGAGTGTGTCGGAACACGGTCTGACCACTCCCCAATTCCTGGCGCAGGATCCCCAGCAGCCCCGAGCAGACTGCAAACGCCGGGTTCGGGTGGCTCGACACCTGTCTCGCTGGTTCCCACTGGTCGATGAGGCGATTTCGAGCGGGGATCTGTCCTGGGCCCACGCAGACACTCTCAGCAGCCTGTCGAACCCGCGGATCCGTCCGCTGCTCACCGAATTGCAGCCAGAGATAATCGAAATGGCTCGAACCACCGTGTTCGAGCATTGGCGCAATCAGGTCCGTGCCCTCTGCCAGCTGCTGGATCAGGACGGAGGACACAATCCCGCCAACGATCTCGCCTCGAACCGGCTGAAGATCGCCCCCGACACCTACGGAATCACGATCAACGGTGAACTCACCGCAGACAACGCAGTGGTTGTGAGCTCAGCGATCGACAAGGTGGCCGACGAACTGTTCCGGGCGTTCAGCAAGGACCGCGAGGCGGGCTGCGATGAAGCAATTCCGGGTCGAGCAACCCTGCGGGCACTTGCCCTCGTCGAAATCTGCCGGCGGTCGGCCGCCGTGGACATCGCCACTTCCCGCCCACCGGCGAATCTCACCTCTTTGACCGTTGGGGCGGACACTGACGAACCGCTCACATCCACCGGCGATGGCCAGACGATTCCGAGCCATCTCGTTGATTCCCTTCGTTGCGACGAAAGGGTCCGCCCGATCGTTGTGAATTCAAAGGGCGATCCACTGTTCGTCGGTCGAGCCAGACGTCTGGTCACCGCAGCGCAACGCAAGGCCCTGGAGGTTAGAGACGGTGGTTGTGTGTTCCCCGGATGTGAGGCGCCTCCGTCCTGGTGTGTGATCCACCACGTCAAGGCCTGGCACAAAGGTGGGGCGACCGATCTGGACAACATGGCAATGCTCTGCCATCACCATCATGGCCTTGCCCACAGCACTGGCTGGAAGATGACGGCGGAATCAGGAGAACAAACATTCACCTGGGAAACTCCAAAAGGTGCGATTCTCACCAGTCAGCGTCACGGCCGAGGTGGCCGAGGCAACAGTCCCTAGCTGGTTCTCCTGGCAGCCGCGTTACCGGACCTCGTCGTAGAGATCCTGGAGTTCAGAACGAATTTCTTCGGTGAGTCTCGTAATTGCGCTGCGGGGAACTCTGCCCTCGAGGGGTACATCGGGATAGATCGGTTCGCCGATCAGCACCCGGATCTTCGCGAAGCGAACCATCTTGGACCCGACGGGCATCGCGTCTTGTGACCCTCCGATGGCCACCGGCACAATCGGCACTCTTTGGCGGCACGCGATCCATGCCGGTCCGTCGTAAAGATCCTCCACAACTGGGCCTTCTCTGCGTCTGCCCTCAGGAAACATCACTACTGGCTGACCTGACTCCACCAGTCCTTCGGCAATGCGCAGGGCGTCACGATCAGCACCATCCCGGTCGACCGGGAACGCTCCGAGCATCTCGATGAAGCGCTGAAACCACTGCGGGGTGTTCCACAGCGTATTTTTCCCCATGAATCGCATCCTGCGAGGAATGACAACGGCCATGAGCAGGAAGTCGACATAGGAGCGGTGTACGGGAGCGAGCACGAAGGCACCCACGCTTGGAACTCGTTCGCGACCGGTGATCTTCAGGCGCCAGAGAAGCTTGCCCACAAGCATCCCGAGGCCGGCTATGAACCTGTATCCGATGAGTCCGAACACCGAAAGCGGCTTCAGCAGGTATGAGTGATCAACGTGCTCTGCCATCAGCTGTCCCCGAGTTTCTCTTCGACCAAGTTGGCAATCTGCTCAACAACTTCCAGAACTCCCAATTCCGTCGTGTCGAGGAACACTGCATCGCTCGCTTCGGCAAGTGGACTGTCCGCCCGGCCTGAGTCCTGAGCGTCGCGACGCGCAATGTCTGCTGCCACATCGTCATAGTGCATGTCCGACATCTCCTGCACCCGACGCGATGCGCGGGTTTCCACAGATGCCGTCAGATAGACCTTCAGTACTGCATCGGGGAACACCACGGTTCCAATGTCGCGACCTTCGATCACTCCCCCGCCGCGTTCGGCCGCCCATATGCGCTGACGGGTGCGCATCTCTTCACGGACACCCGGATAGCTGGCCACCATGGACACAGCCCGGGTGACTTCGGGTCCACGAATCTCGACCGTTGCGTCGACACCGCCCACGAATACACCGGTGTCATCAACCTTGATGTCGAGTGCTTTCGAGATGGCCACCACTGGCTCCTCGTCAGATGGATCCAGGCCTTGGCGAATCGCGGCAAATGCCACCGCTCGGTACATGGCTCCAGTGTCCAGGTAGGTGAGATCGAGGCGTTCGGCAAGCGCCCGACCAACGGTGGACTTGCCCGACCCTGCGGGGCCGTCGATCGCAATCACTGTCGGGGGCCGAAGCCGAGGCTCACTCATGTGGGACATATTAGGGAGCGGGTCGGCCCAGCAGTTCCAAGGTCTGCCAGAAGTCCGGAAAAGTCTTGCTCACGCAACCGGGGTCGGCGATTGAGATCCCGGGCCGCATCAATCCGAGCACGGCGAAGCTCATGGCCATCCGGTGATCGTCGTAGGTCTCGACAACGGCCGGGATCGGTTCACCCGGCTGCACTGTGAAACCGTCGACATCCTCCACAGCATCGATTCCGAGTCGCCGCAACTCGGTGACCACCGCGGCAATCCGGTCGGTCTCCTTGCCCCGAATGAAGTCGATTCCGTCCACAGAAACCGGTCCATCGGCGAACGGTGCGATCGCTGCAAGGGTCTGAGCGGTGTCGGAGATGTCCTCCATGTTCACCGAGATCCCGTGCAGGTGACCTTCGGAGCGCAGTTCCACCGCGGAATCATCGAACTCGACCTCGGCTCCCATCCGCTCCAGCACTCCGGCGAAGGTTGTATCTCCCTGAATGGAGTTGCGACCCAATCCGGGGAGTCGGATTCGGCCTCCATGCGCGGCAGTCGCCGCGAGGAAGTAGGAGGCCGCGGACGCGTCCGGTTCAACGTGGTACTCCCCCGGTTCATAGGACCTGGGTGCCACGCGGATGGTGTGGTAATCGTCGCTGTGTTCGACATCCGCTCCGAATGCCTGCATCACCGAGATCGTCATGGCGACATAGGGAACGGATACCAGGGGCCCTTCGACCGTCACCTCGATGCCTCGGGGCATCACGGGTGCTGAGAGCAACAGTCCGGAAAGGAACTGACTCGAGACGTTTCCCGGCACCACCACTGCCTTCGTCTGTCGGCCCGGTGTCTCGAGGTGAACCGGCAGGTGACCCGGTGACCCGAGTTCTTCCACCACCGACCCCAACTCGGACAATGACGCCCAGAGGTCGCCCATCGGCCGCGCCCGGAGTTGTGGTGCTCCATCCAACACCACCGTCCTGGCGCTGGCTGCCGCCATTGGCGCGACGAAACGAGCGGTTGTACCGGACATCCGGGCATCGAGAACGGCACCATCAACACCCTCGACTCCGCCGGCAACCTCCACGGTTCGAGCTTGCCTGTCGATCCCGAGTCCTACTCCGAGATCGGCCAGGCAGCCCAGCATCGCTTCGGTGTCGTCGGAGAACAGGACACCGGAGAGCTTCGACTCGCCGGGAGCATGTGCCGCGCACACGAGTGCCCGGTTGGTGATCGACTTCGACCCGGGAAGCACAATCTCCGCGTCGACCGGATCCACCAGCGGTTCAATCGGCAGTGGTTCCATCGGCAGTGGTTCCATCGGGACCGGATCTCCGTCCGCCGGCGGGTTCACGCCGTTTCACCCAGGGGATGGATCGAGCACGTCCTTCCCGAATCACTCAGCGCGTCGGCAAGGTTCTCTGCCTCTTCACTGCCGACGACCAGAATCAACAGACCCTGCGGGCGCTCCGCAGCGTGGGCAACCTCGATGTCATAGACATTCACATCGAGTTCGGTGGCCAGGGTGGTGACCGCTGCGAGCTCACCCGGCTGATCCGCCACCATGATCCGCACCTCGGACAGCGTTTCAGGTGCCGGTGCGCCCATCGGAAGATTTCGTCTGGCCAACTGTGCCCTGTCCAGCCGGGAGCGGAGTGAATCCGCATCGCTGGTGGCGACTATCTGGCGCATCTCCCCGAGGGATTCCATCAGGTCGTCGAACACGGACACGATGGCTTCTCGATTCACCCGACATATGTCGATCCACATGTCCGGATCACCTGCAGCCACCCGGGTCATGTCGCGAAAGCCGCCGGCGGCCAGCCGGAGCAGCGCCTTGTCCTGTTCCGCCTTGCCCGAAGCCACATCCATCAAGGTGGCCGCCGTGAGATGGGGAACGTGCGAGACCGTTGCCACCAGACGGTCGTGCTCCTCAGGATTCAGCGTGACCACGTCAGCGCCGAAGGACCTGATCACCTGATGCACCAGCGTCAAGGCAGCAGGATCGGTCTGTCCCGTCGGGGTCAGCACCCAGGTGGCGTACTGGAACAAGTCGGGACGTGCGCCTGAAACACCCAGATCCTCGGATCCGGCCATTGGGTGACCACCGACGAAACGCGGGTGATGGATGTGCTGCAGCACGGGTGCTTTCACGCTGCCGACATCCGAGACCACTCCGCCTGCTGCCAGCGCGTCGGTAGCCGCCGCCGC
>JAUXGW010000302.1 GCA_030621865.1 Actinomycetes bacterium | reverse complement strand
CGACCGATGATTCCCGGTCGCTTGGGCGCCGGAGCTGATGGTGAAGCCTTTGCGGCTGCTTTCCTGGACACGACTCCAGCCCGTTCGATGCACTCAGGACGCTAGTGCCAAACGGTTACCGGTCGCACCAGCTTGTTTTCTGTGTCAGCGAAAAGAATCATCGGCGGTCCATCCACGTATTGCCAGTCGGGAGCCGTCGTGAAGCGGCCTTACGACGTTTGGTACCCACAACGCCGTAAATACTGATTATGTCCGTTTGAATCCACCCGGCGGCATATGAACAGTCGACAACGTTCGGGGCGAAGCTGTTCACCGACTCCCCCAGCGTCGCCTGATCAAACACCGATCTCGAGTCAACCCAGCGAAGTGCCTGGTCAGTTCGCAGATGCGGTTTCCAGTTTGGCGATCACCGTTTCGAACACCTTGACCATCGGGTGCTTTTCGTCGGATTCCGAAATTTCGCCCAAGGTATCTTCGCCACCGGTGGTATCGATGCTCAACAGGAGTTTCTTGCGGCCGCGGACGAACTGCTGCTTGACGAGTTCGAACTGAACGAGTTCAACCGGCTTGAGCCGCTGTATCGCATCGGCTGTCTGTACCTTGAGTTTGGCTCTCCTCAGCCCCGCACGAAGATCCGGATCGCTGAACGAGAGGCCCCAACCCCCGACGAAGTCTTCTCCAAGGGCGTAGAGAATCACTGCTTTCATCTCCATCAGCTCCCTCTCCCTCGATCTGGCGGTCTTCCACTTCGGAAAAGCCTCGTTCAGGAGCGTTTCAATCATCGTCACGAACTCGTGATCGGTCAGTTCTGGCCGCACTTCGTGCTTCATCACGGCGTGCGCCAGCTTCTGCTCCTCGAAGAGATCCTCGGTGAGGACGTCTTCGTCGATGCCCATCACGTAACCCATGTACCGCCAGAGGTGATGGTGGGATTCAAGCTGTTCATCGCTGAGGGCGATTCCCATGCGGGTCGCCGTGCGCAGGTGCAGGAAGGAGAACCCGGTCATGAAATACGTCATCTGGCTCTGGTTGACGTACTCGTCATCTCCCAGCAATTCGTCACCGACGTGTTCGCCCCGTTTCTGGTTCATGAAGAAGCGGATCGCAGCGTGGATCACGCGGACACGCATCAGTTCGTAGTGCGCAAGGCTTCCCGGCTCCACGCCCAGGGCCGGCTTCAGGATGAACGTGCCCGATTCAATCAACCGTGGGGGTCCCTGATTGGCAAACTCTGATGCCGCTGCAACCGAGAACGCGCTCGGGATGAGTGCCCCTCCCAGGAATGAGAGCATTCCCGTGTACAGCGTGTTCGGGATTCTCGTGAAGATCACCCTTTGGGCCGGCACCATCTTTTCGAAGTTCACCCATTCAGGAACGCTGTTCGAGAAGTCGATGAATTCCTGATAAACGCCGCCACGAGTGTCGGCTTCCTTCACAACGATGTCGATGAGGTCGCGCCACGCGCCCACCACCAGATCATCTTCACTCATTTGCAGGAGCAACCTGTCGGCCAGAGGATCTCCGGTTCTGGACTTCTCGTCCAGGCACTCTTTGGTATAGGGATCCGCGTATTCGAGATCCTCGTACTTCGTTCGAGTACCGAGCATCTGTTGCAGTTCTGACCTTGTTCCGAACACCCTTGATCCCCCAATACGACGCCGTGTCAACTCACCCTGATCACCGGGACCCTACTCCACATCTGATCCAGCCATATCTGATCCAGCAGTCCATCGGCTCCTTCCCGGATTCACTCATTCCCGGATTCATCGGTCAGGCAGCGGCGGCCGAGATCACGTGTCTTTCTCGCGCGGCAGGTGTACGAGTTGGTGCTCCGGTGTGAAGAGGCGACGCATCAGCCCGAGGCCGACGATGGACGTGGTGATAGCAACTGATCCCAGCACCAGGTACATCACCACTATTTGAACCTGGACGGCATCCATGGGATCCACTCCTGCGAGCAGAAGGCCGACCATCGCGCCCGGCAGGAAGATGATCCCGACTGCGCGTGTTGTTTCGATCTGCGGGATCAGGGCGGTTCGAAGAGCGTCACGCAGATACGGTGCCGATGCCTGCTTGGAGGGTTGGCCGAGTGCGAGTCTCGCCTCGATCTCCGGAGCCTTGTCGCGCAATTCGGCAACGACCCGTCGCGAGACCAGAACCGTGGCCGTCATGGAGTTTCCGATCATGAGTCCCGCGAGCGGGACAATGGTCTGAGCGCTGACCGGGAACACGCCGAATCCGAAGAGCACACCGAGGGTGGCCAAAGCCGCGACGGCGAACGACAGTGTCGAGAGCAGGCCGAGTCCACGGACCTCCGGTACGCGACGGTGCACCGTCCAGCCGGCGAATCCGATCATCATCACCACCCAGAGCCAGGACCAGGCGAGCGAACGACCGGGGGCGAGGATGGCGCCGAGTATCAATCCCAGCAGCAGAAGCTGGACGAGGGCTCGCAAGGAAGCTCCGACCAGGGGACGCCCCAATCCCAGTCCGGCCCAGGCGGACAGGGCGACCGCAGCCGCAACCAGCAAACCGGATGCCGCCAGGCCCAGGACGCCCACGGCGGAGTCCATCAGCCCTCTTCCTCCGGCGGTGAATCAGGATCTGGCCAGAAGGGCGACTGGTCCAGGTGTTCCCCACTGTGCAGAGCAGCTTGCACTGCGGGATCGGGGCTGTCGAGTACCTGTTGCGGAGGTCCCATGGCTATGACTCTCCCGTCGACCAGAACAACACAATGGTCGGCCAGCCTGCGCATCTGCGCAATGTCGTGGGTTACCCACAGAACGGGTGTCCCCGACCGGGCGGCATCCTTGGCCAGC
>JAUXGW010000356.1 GCA_030621865.1 Actinomycetes bacterium | reverse complement strand
GGACAGATCCTTGGCTGCCAACGCGGCGTCTTCGTATCCGGACGCCAGATCCAGTGCCAGAGCCGACAGGTAGAGCAGGTCGGTGTCCTCGAGCAGGGCCACCTCGCTGCGAGCTCTCTCGTCTCCGTCCGGGCCGATCAGTTCTGTCAGTCTCTCCACCACCGGCAGGCGCATGAGCATTGCAGGATCCAGAAGGGTTGTGTCGTGGCGCCGATGGTCCAGTTCGTCGGCCAGGTCGGGAAGGGTGGCACTCAGGAACCCTGTGGCATCCAGCAGGCGCCAGGACCTGCGGTTGCCTTCATTCAGGAGCCTCACCAGTCGCCTCCGGCAATCCGGTGTCCAGGTGTGCTCACCCTCCGAGCTCTGATCGATCCACTCCACCAGAGCAGAATCCGGCTCGTTTTCGGCAACGAGTCGGGCAGCTTCGAGTGCAACTCCGAGTGCCACGGAATCAGCGGGCGCGGCGTTGAGTTCCACCACTCCCTCCTGCACCCTCAACCAGCCACCTCTTGGCTCAACTGTTGTGGTTACCACGTTGGTCTTGGCCTGCTGACGTTTGATGCGCATGGAGATCAGGGGTGGTGTGATCACTGTGGTGACCAGCACCACCACCAGCAGAGCAGCGTAGAGGTCGCTGTCGAGCGTTCCCGTGGCGAGACCGATCGAGGCGAAAATCAGGCCCACTTCGCCACGTGGGACCATGCCGACTCCCACCAGGAACTTGTCGATTCCCTTGTTGCGGATCACATATCCGCCGGCGACCTTGCCGATGATTGCCACCACCAGCAGTGCTCCCGCGAGTGCCAGCACCTGCGGCTGGATCATCGACCCTATGTCGACTTCCAGTCCGACCGACACAAAGAAGATCGGCACGAAGAACTGAGCCAGAGGATGCAGATCCCGTTCGATCCGTTCGGCCTGTCGGGTTCGCCCGAGGGCAAGACCAGCGACGAATGCCCCGATGATCACGGCCAGTTCGATCTCGTCGGCGAGGAACGCGAAAGCGAGGGTGACCACCAACGCCGCAATCAGCAAGGTGCCGGAACCGCGGGCGTTTCGTTGCAACCACTGGAACGCCGGTGGAGCAAGTCTGATGCCCAGCGCGGTGGCAATGGTCAGGAAGAGGAGAGCGTAAAGCAGGAGTTTGCCGGCTTCGCCAATGTCGAGTGCCCCGGACTCAACAACGCCGACCACGACGGTCAGGATGATCAAACCGAGAACGTCGTCAACCACCGCAGCGCTGAGCACCACGCGGGACTCGATGCTGGAGAGGATTTTCAGGTCGCCGAATGCCCTTGCCGTGATGCCGACTGAGGTGGCTGCGAGCGACGCCGCCAGAAACAGGGCTTGGTTGGTGCCCTCGCCGAATGCCACAGCCACTCCGTAGCCCAGTGCCATCGGTGCCACGATGCCCACAATGGCGACTCCCAGTGCGGATCCACCAACCTTGCGCATCTCGCGCAGGTCCATTTCCATGCCGACCTGGAGAAGCAACAGGATCACGCCGAACTCGGCAAGGAACCTGATTGACTCGCTGAGGTGCACCCAGTTCAGCAGTGACGGTCCAAGTATCAGGCCGGCGGTGATCTCGCCGATGACGGCCGGAACCTGGATCCGTTCCGCGATTTCCGCCCCGATCTTGGCGAAAGCCAGGATCAGGAGAACCTCCAGAAGTATCTCAGCGATGTCCACGAATGAAAACGGTAGGTAAATCTGCCGTCCCTGTGAAATCCGGGGACCCAGGTCTTCCTGAGGTTTGCCGCGCGGCACCCACTCCGAGTGGCACACAATGGGGGAGTGATCCCCATTGTGACCCCGAAAGAGATGGGCGCCATCGACGCAGCTGCGTCAGAACCGGTCGACGTTCTCATTGAAAGGGCGGGCTCGGAGGTGGCCCGAGAAGCGCTCGAGATGCTTGGTGGGTCATACGGTCGGCGGGTTTCTGTGCTCGCTGGCGGAGGCAACAACGGCAACGATGGCCGTTCCGCGGCCCGGCTCCTCAGAGCCAGGGGTGTGCGGGTTGCCGTGGTTGATGCCGCTGACAAGACCGCAGCACTGCCCCCGGCCGACCTCGTGATCGACGCCGC
>JAUXGW010000048.1 GCA_030621865.1 Actinomycetes bacterium | reverse complement strand
ATGATGCGGCGCTGTCCGCCCCGCCATCCGTCTGATCAGCCAAACCCGAGCTCTGCGGGACGGGTGCACCGTAAGACCCGTTGTCAGAGTTTCTCCTCGGGTCAGCGGCCCGAGGCGAGACTCGTCGCGCCCACCCGTTCCGTTTCGCCTGACCCGTTAGGGTGCAGCGATGCCAGCTTTGGAGTTCGACAACTTCGATCCCAAGATCGCAGAAGCGGTTCTTGGTGGATTCGGCATGCTCTCAGATGGGCTGATGGGTTATCTGGGTATCCGACACACCCGCGTTGGCCCCGGAACCCTCAGCGCCGAGGTCGACGTGGTCGACGAACTCCTCAATCCGTTCGGCATGATGCACGGCGGAGTTCTGTCGGCGCTGGTGGATCACACCCTCGGAGCCGTGATGTATCCCGTGATGCCCGCAGGCGCGTGGGCAGCAACCACCGAGTACAAGCTCAATCTCACAGCGCCGGTCCGCGAAGGTGTGCTGCGTGTGGACGCCGAAGTGGTCTCGATGTCGCGTAGTGCGGGGGTCGTTCAGGTGCGAGCGTACGAAGTCTCCGACAGTGGGGAACGCCTCGTTGGCCTCGCCCAGGGTTCTTGCACAATCAAGCTGCCGGGGTAGGCACGCGGCTTATTCCCCTGAGCTGGGACTTGAACGCCTCGCTGTCGAAGATCGAAGGTTCGGTTGTGGCAATGAAATCCAGTAGCTCCGCAGTGAAACGTTGCGCGTCCGTGTGGTGTGGGAAGTGGCCGGAGTCCTCAAAAATGCTCACCCGTGCGTGAGGCAACGTGGTTTGGAGTTGGTCTGCGTGCTCCACGGGAATGATTCCGTCGTGTTCGCCCCACATCACAGCCACGGGAATGTGTTCTGCCAGGTAGACGCGGTCTTTCAGCGTTACCACTTGGCCGCGCCAGTCCACCACTGCGCGAAGGGTACGGGTGAATGCATCGAAAGCACCGTCCTCGGGCAGCGCCGCGAGCACCCGGGCCAATTCGTCTGCGTCGCGCCCGAGATCGTGTCCGATGACCTTCAGCAGGGCTATGCCGATCCGAGTGACAAGTCGGCCTGGAGGTGTGTGAATGAGCGGAACGAACAGTTCACTGAAGGGGACTGTGGCGATTCGCAGCAACGGCGACACATCGCGGCCAACGCCACCCGCATCCACCAGCACCAGTCGTTCGACCTTGTACGGGTACTGGTAGGCGACTTGCGCTGCGATTCCACCGCCGAGGGAATGCCCGACCACCGTTGCACGGTCGATGTCGAGCACATCCATGAGATCGCGGACCCCATTGGCGAAGGCCGCGGCGGAGTAATCGGCGCGCGGCTTGTCGCTGTTTCCGTGACCGAGGAAATCAGGTGCGAGCACCCGATGAGTCTTCGCCAGCTCGGCCATGACCGGAATCCAGGACTCCGAGCTGTCGCCGACGCCGTGCAGCAACACAATGGCGGACCTGCCGTCGTCGACATCTCCCGCCATCCGGTAAGCACGCCTGTAGCCGTGGATCTTGCGGTAATGGACCGTCAGTTCTTCGCTTTCGGGAGCACCTCTACCTCTGGCCATCTCGCCTCCTCGAGTCACGCCGACCGCCCGGTTCATCCACCGACCGCTCGGGCATCAATTGACCCCTGTGTTGAAGGTACGCCCATTTTATTCCGGTTGGCCAACCCGCGGGTGCTCAGAGGTGTAATGACCCACCGTGATCCAGCTCTGTCGTCTCCGAGATCGTGCGGGAACTGGCTAACTGCGGGGCACGTCGATCCACGGCAGTTCCTTGTCGGTACGAACCTCCCCGGGCAGGCCGAGTACCCGTTCTCCCAGAATGTTTCGCTGGATCTCCGAGGTGCCGCCCTCGATCGGGTTGGCACGGGATCGCAGAAACATCTTTCGTGAGCTTCCTGGCGGACCGACCAGGCCGAGGTTCTCGGACCGCCGCATTTCGAAGTCGTAGCCGACGAGCGCCGAGGCTCCGAGCAGATCCACGCACATCTCGTAGATGGAGAGGTTCACCTCGGCGAACATCAGTTTTGCGATCGACCCTTCCGGGCCCGGGGTTCCGATCTTCCGACTCTGGGAGGCCCGCATGTTGGTGAGGCGGAGCACTTCAGCATCGATCCACAGACGCATCAGTTCGTCCTTCAACACCGCGTTCTGGTCGGACTCCTCTTTCCAGATGCGCACTGCCTCCGCGATGGCACCGCTTCCGCGAGTGGGACCACCGCCACCACCTCCGATGGTTATCCGTTCGTTCATGAGTGTGGTCATGGCCACACCCCATCCCTGGCCGACATCTCCCACCCGATCAGCGTCGGGCACCCGAACCTCGGTTAGGTAGACCTCGTTGAATTCGGCTTCGCCGGTGATCTGTCGAAGTGGCCGGACCTCCACGCCCGGAGCGTTCATGTCCAGCGCGAAATAGGTCATGCCGCGGTGTTTCGGCAGGGTCGGATCTGTCCGGGCAACCAGCATCCCGCGGTTGGCGAGGTGGGCAAGGGTGTTCCACACCTTCTGTCCGGTGATCACCCATTCGTCGCCATCGCGCTCGGCCTTGCAGGCGAGTCCGGCGAGATCGGAACCGGCACCGGGCTCCGAGAACAGCTGGCACCAGACGTCTTCACCGGTGAACATCGGCCGGAGCATCCGGCTGCGGAGTTCATCGCTGCCGTGGGTGACAATCGTCGGGCCGGCCATGGTGAGTCCAAAAAAGTGTCGGGTCTGGTGTGCTTCTCCGCCGGCGTCGCGAACTGCATCGTCAACCAACCGCTGGAGGTTCGGGCTCACACCCAGTCCACCCCAACCATGCGGGAAGTGGACCCAGGCCAGACCCAGGTCGTACTGACGGCCCCGCAGTTCCTCAGAGGACTCGGACTGGAAATCGCTCTCGGAGAGGAGTTGTTCGACTCGCTCTTCAACCACGCTGGTTTCGTTGCTCATGCGGTTTCCTTTGGAAGGTTGATCCCTGTTTGTAGTCGCTGGGGACGGCGTTCGTTTGGGGAATCGAGAATCGGTGCCGACACTCTCCGAAATTCGCTGGCTTGGCACACCCCGACAAGCAGTTCAACTTCATGAGTTCGCGAGTGATCGATGTTCTGTCAGGCGACATCCATCATGTTGCCCTGGCGGGAGACCAGCTGTATGTCGACATGAACATCACCGAAGAGAACATGCCCGCGGGCACACAGCTCCGAATCGGTTCCGCAGGATAGCGGCTGCCGTCGAGCGATTCCGCTGGATCCGCGTATCGTCAGACGGACACGTTCTGCGGTGATCTCTTGATGACCTCGTCGGCGCATTCGACGGCTGCCGCACCCAACTCCATGATTCGCAGGTCCCCGATGGGCGTGCCTGTTCCGCGACTGCAGACCATCGCCAGGGACAGTTCCCGGGAAGGATCAGCCCAAGCGCCGGATCCGCCGAAACCGAAGTGCCCGAAGGCCATCGGGAGGACACCTCGCTTGGTGAACACCCTGTGGAAACCCAGGCGCCATTCCATCGGTATCACCAGCACATGATCCAGGCCCTTTCCCCGGGGGACCTGAATCGTGTGGATCGTCTTGGTCGAAAGGAAGCGGGTGCCATCCACTTCGCCGCCGTTGGCCATGGCCCCGTACATGCGGCCGAGCGACCTGGCGGTGAAGAATCCATTGGCTGCAGGAACGGCCGCATCCATGATGTCCGGACCCCACAGGACGTCTTCCATGCCTCGGGGCACGAGCGAGTTGACGAGCCGACGGGTATTGATCGGACTGGGCAGCCAGGAGACAACTTTTCCCAACTCTGTTCCGATCCGTTTCTCCATGCTTTTGAAGGGTTCGCGTTTGGGTCGTCTGATGCCGATGGGTCCCAGTGGGGCCAGGCGATGTCGTTCAGATTCGGGAAGTCCGATGTAGAGGCCGTCGGTTCCGAGAGGTTCGGCGATTTCGGTGCGAACGAAGTCCGAGAATGACTGGCCCGAGATGCGCTGAACGATCTCACCGGCGAGCCAGCCGTAGGTGAGTCCGTGGTAGCCGTGGCGGGTTCCGGGCTCGTAGGCCGGTGCCGCGGCCGCAAGTGCCTCGGTCATGTGTTCCCAGTCGTGCATTCGATCCGCTGTGTCCACCAGCGAGCGGATTCGGTGCAGTCCGGCCGAATGTGTCATGACGTGGGCAACGGTGACCGATTCCTTGCCGTTGGCGGCGAATTCCGGCCAGTAGGTGGCAACTGGTTCCTGGTAATCGAGTTGCCCCCGGTCGGCGAGGATGTGCAAGGCGGTGGAGGCCACTCCCTTGGTGGTGGAGAAGCACATTGCCACGGTGTCTTCTTCCCAGGGGTCGTCACCGTCGCGGACACCTCCCCAGAGATCCACCACGGGTTTGCCTCGGTGATAAACGGAGACGGCCGCGCCGCCGGTCGTCCTTGCCAACTGATGTTCGAAGAGCTTGCCAACGCCCTCGAATTCTTCGTGTGTGTAACCGTCCATCGCCGACAATTTCGCCTCGATCCGGGAGTTCATGCTCCGAAAGCCGGATTGCTGCTGCCGTTCGGCGGATTCGGAGTCAGGTATGGGTCGGCCACACGATAACCGCATGTGGCATGGGCCGGTTGACTCCCGGCGTCTGCCGAACCCTACTGAGCCGGTTCCAGCATCAGTTGCCATTCCACGGTTACCTCGTCGGAAATGCTGAAAACCCGTCCTCCGGAGGGTGGCTCGATGTCGTAGTCGGACATCCTGATTTCCGTATGGCCGGTCACGATCATCCGGTCGCCGTCCAGCGACGCTGCAATGTTCGCCGTCTGGGGGAGGGTGTGGCCCTTGATCGTGAGATTGCCGTCCACCGGCATTTCCACCGGCTCGCCAAGGTATGCCTCATCGGGAATTTCAACCGGTGCGGTCAATTGGAATGTTGACTCCGGGTGATCCCAGACATCCAGGGACGTTTTCATGTTGAGGTCGCGTCGTCGGTCGTCAGTTACCAGCGTCGACATATCAACGGTCACGACCGCCTCGGTCAGTTCATGGTCGGCCAGTGTCATCGACGCGTCCAGGTCCCGGGTGCGGCCCACAGCCGTCTTGGCGCCCAGCGCATACAACTGTTCGTCGAGTCGAAATCCTGCAAATGACCCTTCCTGGTCCTGCGGATCATCCGGAAACGGGGCACTCGTGAGTTCCCATGCTCCATCCACCATGTCGGGGGGAATCGAGCCGGAAGCAGACGTCGCCGCGGAGGTTTCACGGTTGGCAGCCACGGCACCCTCGATGTCGACGGGGTCGGGTGCATCTCCTGCCAGGCGGTAGTACAGGCCACCAGTGACCGCAGCAGCCAGAACGGTCGCGGCGGCGATTCCGAGGACTTTCCGGGATGCCACGCTTCCATTGTGTCCACTCACGCATCTTCATGTGCGGTTGCCGGGTTCCGGGTGATTCCATGACCGAGTCCGGGCAGGTCGGGCTAGGTTTGCTGCCGGTCAGCGGCACCGCGCCGGGACCGTGGATCCGGAGGGATCAAATGAGCATCGATTTCAGCCTTTCGCCCGAGCTCGAAGTGCTCAGGGGACGAATTCGAACCTTCATCGAGGACGTCGTGTTGCCGGAGGAAGCGCGGATTTCCACAGAGAACCTCCAGGAAACGGATCGCGACGGCTACATCGCCGCTCTTCTCGGCATGAGGAAGAAGGCTGCGAAGGAAGGATTGTGGCTTCCGCACATGCCCGAAGAATGGGGTGGCATGGGTCTGGGGCATGTGGAGCTGGCCATGGTCCAGGCGGAGGCCGCGAAGTCGTATTACGGCCCGTGGGTCCTGAACTGTCAGGCGCCCGACGAGGGCAACATGCATACCCTGCTGCACTGGGCAACCGACGCACAGAAGGACAAGTACCTCAAGGCTCTCTGCGACGGCGTCACCTGGTCATGTTTCGCCATGACCGAACCAGAGGTTGCGGGATCAGATCCAACGCTCATCAGAACCAACGCCTACCAGGACGGCGAAGAGTGGGTCATCAACGGCCACAAATGGTTCATTTCCAACGCCCACCGCGCCAGCTTTGCCATCCTCATTGCCCGAACCGAGGAGGATCCGGACTTGCCACAGGCAGCCAACACGGCGTTCCTCGTGGACATCCCTTCTGAGGGCTGGACCGAGGTTCGCCAGATCGAGACCATGCACGGCAGCACTGGTCACTCTGAGATCCTGATCGAGGATCTGAGAGTCCATGAATCCCAGATGCTGGGCGGTCGTGGCCAAGGTCACCTGCTCGGACAGTACCGACTTGGACCGGCCCGCCTGGCTCACTGCATGCGCTGGGTTGCACAAGCCGAAACGGCTCTCGACATGATGGTTGACCGTTCGCTGGATCGTTTCTCGCACGGCTCCCTGCTGGCCGAGAAGCAAGGTGTTCAGTGGATGATCGCCGACTCGGCAATGGAGTTGTATCAGGCGAAACTGATGGTCCTGCACGCCGCATACAAGGTGGACCTGTGGGCATCGGACAATTCCGTCGACTTCAAGGGCGAGGTCTCGATGGCCAAGCATTTCGTGGCCAACATGCTGAACCGGGTGATCGATCGATCCATCCAGGTCCACGGTGCGCTCGGCTATTCCACGGACACGCCACTGGCTCACATGTATCAGCAGGCCCGCTGGGCCCGGTTTGCCGATGGAGCGGACGAGGTCCATCAGATGCGCATCGCCCAGCGGACGATTTCTGCCTACAAGGATTTCGGAACCACCAAGTCCGCCACTGGAGGACTGCCGATCTGAGCCGCAAGCGCCCCCTGTGCATGCGGCCGCAGTCCCAGCGCCAATGGGGCTCTCCGACGTTTTGGGCCCCTGTTCGTATGGCGCGACGGTGTTCTTGTGGCACGACGGATCTGATGTCGACTGTCCGGGCGGCTACATTGCCGCGATGCCCACCGGACTGAGGCCGATCGCGCTGGCAACCACGCTGTGTGTATTGGCCGTTGCCTGTACTTCCACCGACGGCAACGCGGAGTCCACTGGCGCTGATCAGGCGTCAACGGCTGAGATCGAGTTCGTCAGCACGGTATCCACCCGGCCCGAAATGGTCACCGGTGGGGACGTCCTCATTTCGGCGCAGTCCGAATCGGTCGATTCAGTTGCCGTGGACGGCGAGGAAGTAGATGTGGAGTTCACCTCCACCGATGGAGTTTCAACGGGTCTGGTGACAGGCCTGGCTGAAGGTGAATCGTCGATCGAGGTTCACGCCGACGACGAGACCGGGACTCTCGACGTGATCAACCACCCGAGCAACGGTCCCGTCTTCTCCGGCGAGCGCATTGCGATGACAGTGTGCACCACTGATCGATTCGGGTTGGGCGAGTCGGATCCTCCGGAGTGCGCCGCTCCCGACCGCGTCAGCCACGGCTATGTCGATTCCGACAACAGGGTTCAGGAACTGGACAACCTGGCGGACATCCCCGACGATGCCGCCACTGTGGACATCGATGGCACAGCAGAGCCTGCGGTCCTGCGGATCGAGCGTGGAGTTCTCAACCGAGCCGTCTACGAGATCATCTCACTGGACACCACGGGCGACCTGTCGGAAGACTTTGACTCGGATCACTGGAATGACCGTCTCGTGTACCGCTTCGGTGGCGGGTGCGGAACCACCTTCGGCCAGGGTTTCATGATGATGGGCGCGCCGAGTACGGCGCTTCTTGCTGATGGTTACGCATTCGCCAGCTCAACTCTGAACACCTTCCAGGTTCAGTGCAATGACATCCTCTCGGCCGAGACCACCATGGTGGTCAAGGAACACTTCGTGGAACAGTACGGAGTACCCGCGGTGACCATCGGCTCCGGTGGCTCCGGCGGAGCAATTCAGCAGATCCTGATCGCACAGAACTACCCCGGACTTCTGGATGCGATCGGCCCAACCGTTCCGTTCCCCGATGCAGCTTCGATTGCTCCTGGTGTCACCGATTGTGCCTTGATGGCCAACTACTACGACTCCGATGAAGGCTCGGGTCTGGATGCGGAACAACAGACGGCGATCAATGGTCACCTCAGTCCGCTCACATGCCTCGCCTGGGATGAAACATTCGTGCCGAATGTCGATCCGGCCAAGTGTGGCCTCGGGGAGAGAATCGGCGACACCGCCAAGTCCATTCCCGGACTCGAAGATGGAATACCGGAGCCACCTCAGGATCAGATGTACAACCCGCAAACCAATCCGGGCGGAGTGCGTTGCACCTTCCAGGAAAGCTACGTGAACGTATATGGCACCGACGCAGAGGGATTCGCCAACCGCCCACTGGACAACTTCGGTGTCCAGTACGGACTACAGGCGCTCGCTGGAGGCAAGATTTCCTTCCAGG
Organism: Actinomycetes bacterium; assembly: GCA_030621865.1. Classification (GTDB taxonomy): domain Bacteria; phylum Actinomycetota; class Acidimicrobiia; order Acidimicrobiales; family Microtrichaceae; genus JAHRAZ01. Next base: position 5,765 of record JAUXGW010000048.1, on the reverse strand, counting down.
AGTTCATGCAGCTCAACGAGAACATCGGCGGCATGGATATTGACGCCAACTTCGTTTCCGACCGCATGGAGGCTTCCGGGCAATCCATGGAGGCCACCTACCTGACCGGTCGTGTTGCTCAGACCGACACGCCGCTCAACGACGTGCCGATCATCACGGTGAACATCTACACAGATCCCGACGGAGACATCCATGATCGATTCCGGATGTTCAGCCTCAACGAACGCCTTCTCAGCGAAGACGGGGAGCAGGCGCCCAACTATGTGATGTGGACCAAGGCGAAGAAGCCCGACAGCACCTTGCTCGACGGATTCGCGGGAGGCGCCGGCATCGACACGATCCTGACTCGTACCCTCGATGAGTGGGCAACCGCCATCAAGGTTGACAGCAGTGGGGAATCACTGGCGGAGAAGATTGCGAACAATGCTCCCGGCAACGCCGTGAATTCGTGTTTTGATGCCGAGGGTGAGCTGGAGGAGTCGGGGTCCGACGTCTACGAAGAGCCGGGACCCTGTAGCGATCCGTATCCGATCATGGGTGATCCCCGAACGGTTGCCGGGGCTCCTCTCAGCAACGACATCGGCAAGTGTGCGGTGATTCCCGTGTCTGACGCAGTGGACTCACTCGACTACGGGACGGATCTTTCGGAGGATCAGGTTGCGGAACTCGAGCGAGTGTTCCCGGGCGGCGTCTGCGACTTCACCCAGACCGGCGTTGGGCAAGTCCAGATGGAAACCACCTGGCGTTCCTACGACTGAGCCTTTGTCCGCCGGGATTCCTTTTCTGGTCATCACGGGATCTGGCCATGATGACCGGGGAAGTTGTCCTTGGCGGCCCGACTGGGGGCAACTCTGGGAGGTTCATTGGGCATTTTGGGGTAGGTCGGCGGCCATGGCGCGTCCATCAGGCCGTTGGCCATGTCCACCTCGTGCATCTCCAGCAACGGGCTGATGTCCTGGCGATTCTCCCAGCGGTCTGACCAGGGATCTCCGTGCTCGGCAACCCATTGGGGCACCGTGAGCACTGTCAACGATTGTGGATCGACTGTCTCGACCTCTTCCCACGTGATCGGGGTGGAAACCTGTGCTCCCACCCGGGCTCTGGCGGACCACGCCCCGAACATGGTCTTGTGCGGGGCGTTCTGGTTGAAGTCAACGAACACGCGGCGACCGCGCTCTTCTTTCCACCACGCGTCGGTGATCAGGTCGGGATGGAGTTTGGCGAGCGCTCTGGCGAATGCGACCGACGCTGAACGAACCTGGAACGAATCCCACTTGCTCAGTAGTGGCACGTAGATGTGGAGGCCCTTGCTGCCGGAGGTCTTCACCCAGGACCGGATCCCGAGTTCGGCCAGGAGGTTCCGAGTCAGGATCGCTGCCTGGCGGATCTCGTCGAAGGTCACCTTGGGTGATGGGTCAAGGTCAATGCGCAGCTCATCGGAATGCAGAGGATCCGCAGTCCGCATTGGCCACACGTGAAATCCGAGGCAGCCGAGGTTCACGGCCCACAGGACATGGGCGATGTCGGATACCACAAGTGCGGAGGAGGTCGTGCCGTTGGGTGTGGAAACGATGGTTGTCCGGAGCCACTCGGGATGATTGGCGGGCACTCGCTTCTGGAAAAACGATTTCCCGCCGACGCCGTTCGGATAACGCTCCATGAGGACCGGACGGTCTCCCATGGCATCCATTACAGGACCTTCCAGAGCGAGGTAGTACTCAACGAGGTCGATCTTCGTCACGCCAATCTTCGGAAAGAAAAGCCTGTCCGGGCTCGATATCCGAACCGGGTGATCAGCCGCCGTGACGGTCAGGTCTTCCTCGGGGGATGAGGTTCCGTCGACGTCGGGCTGGTCGGTTCCCGTCGCATCGTGAGCGTCCCGGCCGGTGGATCCTGTGGCGGCCATCTGGTCACGTTACTCCTGGGCACACCGGATGCCGACGGGCACGTGACTGTTGTCGGAGAACTGGGCTGTTGTCGGTGGTCTGGCACATGGCTATCGTCGCCAAATGGGATTGCCCGCATTAGATGCGGGACAGGGAAGGAAACGATGAGCAGGCTGAGAAGACGGACTCTCCCCATTTTCGCGGGGGTGATTCTGGTCGTGATGGGCACATCTGCATGTGTCTCTCCCTTGTTGGGGGATGCAGCTGGAGAGGTCCGGTCGGTTGATGGTGTGTCGGCACCCGCTGACTGCGGGCAGCCAGACGGATCCCCGTTTCGTGTCACCGACCCAGCGGCAGTCGGTCTGAATTCAGGGCGATTGGCCGCGGCTGTCAAATACTCAACCGCGCGGGGAGCGCAGTCGGTTCGCATTTACCGCCACGGTTGCCTGGTGGCCAAGAGCGGCCACGACAATTACGCCGAACGTATGAGATTGCCTTCCTGGTCGATGACCAAGGGCATGGTGTCGGTGGCCATGGGTCGCGCTGTTGAACTCGGCCTCGTGAATGTCGATGATCAGATCGGCGGCTATCTGCCGGACCTTCCGGCCGACAAGGCAAGCCTCACGGTGCGCCAGTTCCTCAACCAGATCACCGGCCTACGGTTCGCCTGGGCCAACGATCTCCATGTCGCAGGCTCGGAGGACTCAGTCACGAGAACTCTCCAGCGACCATTTTCTGCTGAGCCCGGTACAGAATTCGTATATGCCCAGACCACCGTGACCGTGTTGGTTGCGGTATTGGAGGCAGCAGCCGGCGAGGACTTCCAGAGTTTCGCTCATCGGGAGATATTCCAGCCGCTGGGAATCACTCGTGACCTTTGGCGTTGGGCGCGTGACGGCTCGGGTCGGACCCAGGGATTCGCACTCCTTGACATGGCACCTGTCGCCTGGGCACGGATCGGCCAGCTGTTGCTCGACAATGGAATGTGGAACGGCACACAACTCGTCAATGCTGACTACATCAGCCAGGGTTCGCGCGGCACAGAGGTGGCTCCGGACTACGGGTTCCTCTGGTGGACCAATACTGGACCCCACGGTGACCCCATTCCGCCGCCCAAAGGTCAGACAGAACGCCGTTGGCCATATCCCGATGACACGTTCTCGCTCACCGGCCTCTTCGATCAGCGCGTCACGGTGATCCCGAGCCTCGACATGGTTGTGGTTCGTATGGGTCCTCCCACGGAAATGTTCGGCGACCCCATCGGTGAATCACCCGGCATCCGCCCGAAATGGGAATACCGTTTCTCCCGGATTCTGATGCAGTCCGTCGAGGATGTGCACGTTCTGGACCCGGGACCATTCGTTTACCACAAGGAGGATTTGCTGATCTCGGCTGACAATTTCATCGATTTCGGGATGTATCCCTTCGGGTGATCGAGAATCGGGTGTCGGGACACGCAGAATCAGCAGGCCGCATAGGGTGACTCCGTGGAAAACAACCAAGTGCGCCCGGACAAGGTTCGGGACGTACTTGCCCGATACTGCCGGGAGGCCCCCCAATGATTGATCCCGCGATGTTGAGCGCCGAATTTGATCAGATTCGCGAAGATCACTTTCCGCCACAGTCGCTGAGGGAACTCAATGCGGACGACCCGGATCGCAAAAACAAGTTCACGAAATCAGTCGGCGACCTGCGAGTTGATCTGTCGAAAACCCATCTCACCGAGGACCTTCTTGATGATCTGGTGTCCCTGGCCGAGGAGGCGGGATTCGCGGACCGGCGCGATGCGATGTTCGCTGGACGGCACATCAACGTCACCGAGGATCGGGCCGTTCTTCACACGGCGCTGAGACTCCCGGAATCCGCTGAACTGGAGGTCGACGGTTCCGACGTCGTGGCCGAAGTTCACGACGTGTTGAGCCGCGCAGGCGCCTTCACCGAACGAGTCAGGAGCGGTGACTGGCTGGGAGCCGGCGGCAAGAGGATTCGCCGTGTGGTCAGCATCGGAATCGGTGGATCAGACCTTGGGCCGGTCATGGCTGTGCGAGCGCTTCGCCGCTGGGTCACCCCTGACATCGATTTCCGCTTCGTTTCCAATGTTGATCCGGTGGACCTGCACATGGCCCTGGCCGGCGCCGAGCCCGCCGAGACCCTTTTCATCGTGGTTTCCAAGACCTTCACGACGTTGGAGACAATCACCAATGCGACGGTTGCCCGGGATTGGCTGACCAGCGAGTTGGGAGATGATGCGGTCGAGAAGCACTTCGTTGCGGTTTCAACCAACTCCGAGGCGGTCGAAGCCTTCGGCATCGACCCGGCGAACATGTTCGGATTCTGGGACTGGGTGGGCGGCCGCTACTCCGTGGATTCGGCCGTTGGGCTGAGTGTGATGCTCGCCGTGGGCCATCAACGATTTTCCGAGTTTCTCTCCGGATTCCATGTGGTGGACGAGCACTTCCGCACAGCGGAACTCCGTGAGAACGTTCCGGCTCTTCTTGGATTGATCGGCCTCTGGCATCGCAACGTTTGCGGTTATCCAACCGTGGCCGTGATCCCGTACGCCCAGGACCTGGCCCGTTTCCCCGCCTACCTCCAGCAACTCGACATGGAGTCAAACGGCAAGCAGGTGAACGTCGCCGGTGAGCAGGTCACGTGCGAAACCGGTCCGATCCTGTGGGGTGAACCCGGGACCAACGGCCAGCACGCCTTCTTCCAGCTCCTGCATCAGGGCACCACCATTGTTCCGGTGGAGCTGATCGGATTCGACACACCCGGGTGTGATGACCCAGCCGATCAGCAGAGTCTGCTGGTGGCCAACCTCATGGCTCAGGCCGACGCACTTGCCTACGGAAAGACTCCCGGGGAGGTCCGTGCGAGTGGCGTGGCCGAGGACCTGGTGTCAGCGCGGACCTTCGGTGGGAATCGGCCCACGGTGACCACGATGGCGGACGAGCTCACTCCCGCGGTGCTCGGTCAGCTGATTGCAGTTCACGAGCATCGGGTATTCACACAGGGAACTGTGTGGGGCATCAACAGCTACGACCAGTGGGGAGTGGAGCTGGGCAAGGCACTTGCCGGACCGATCGTGGAGAAGTTGCGCGGCGGCTGAACCACGCTCAGGTCGGGCTGGGTTCCGGTGACGCAGGCCTGCGCTGGGACGGGAGCGGCTCAGTGCTTCGTGATGTCGCGGAGCTGGATCTGAGCGCGGATGAACTTGCCCATCTGGGCGCTGACCTCTTCGATCATCTCCATCCCGCCGGGAATCAGGCCCATGCCGAAGAAGCCGTGAACCTGATCGTCGTAGCAGCGGTGATTGGTGACAACTCCGGCCTTCTCCAGTGCATCGGCGTAGTTGCGGCCCTCATCACGCAATGGGTCGAATCCGGCGGTCCAGACCCAGGCGGGGGCCACACCCTCCAGATCGTCGGCGAGCAACGGTGAGAGCAGCGGCTGTGTGGAGTCGACGCCCCCTGGCACGTACTGCTGTTTGAACCAGTCAATGGATTCACGGGTGAGGAAGAACCCTTCGGAGAACAACTCCATCGAACGGGTCTGAAGGCGGAAATCGGTGGCTGGATAGAGGAGACCCTGTGCGATCGGATCCGGGGCCTCCAGGTGGGGAGCCAGTTGGGCGACCACGGCTGCGAGGTTGCCGCCGGCGCTGTCTCCCATCACGGCCACAGCGTCCGGATTGATCGACAATTCGCCGGCGTTCATGGTGATCCACTCATATGCCGCCACTGCGTCATCCACAGGTGCAGGGAATGGGTGTTCCGGAGCAAGGCGATAATCGACCCCGATGACCACACATCCGGATCTGGTCGCGAGCACCCGGGCGGATCGGTCGTGTGTGTCCAGGTCGCCGACGACCCAACCGCC
>JAUXGW010000386.1 GCA_030621865.1 Actinomycetes bacterium | reverse complement strand
GCCAACTTCGGCTTTCCGCCGCCTCACCGCAGTTCGCGGGTGGTGATCGATGTTGAGGACGCAACGGTCGGCTTCGACGGAGTTCCGGTGCTGAGCGACGTGAATCTGGTGGTGGAACGTGGGCGCAAACTCGCTTTGATCGGACCGAATGGTGCAGGCAAGACCACTCTTCTACGCCTGATTCTGGGTGAACTGGAACCCGACTCGGGCAGCGCAAGGATGGGCGCCAACACCGACGTTGCCCATTTCACGCAGCATCAGGTTGATTCCCTGCGCTTCGACCGCACGATTCTCGAGGAGCTCCGCGCCGCGGTCGGGGAGCAAGCCGGCCGCAACCTGCGATCAGTCCTCGGCGGATTCGGGTTCCGGGGAGACGCCGTGGATCGCAAGGTGGGAGACCTCTCCGGTGGCGAACGGACGCGCCTGGCCCTGGCCCGCATCATGGTGAACCCGGTGAACCTCCTCATCCTCGATGAGCCTACGAATCACCTCGATCTCCCCAGCTGTGACCTGCTCGAGGACGCTCTCATCGCGTATCCCGGCACGATCTTGCTGGTCACCCACGACCGTTACCTGATCCGTGAGGTGGCCGACGGCATCGTTGTTGTGTCCGACGGCAAGGCGATATTTCACGATGGCATGGATGAGAAGTTGCTCGCACCCGGCGAGGTTGGCCGGACTGCCGGGCCTGGCATGGCCGGCCCGGCGGCAGCCAGGACCAAAGCCAAGTCCTCCGGTCCGGATGATCAATCAGGCGGACGCAGGGAGAACCGTGCCGACGTGAGGCGGCGGGAGGCTGCCGAGCGACAGAGGAAAGCGGACAACTCCAAGGGATCGCGCAAAGCGGTCAAACGACTCGAACGACAGGTCGAGAAAGCTGAATCGGAGTTGGCAAGCCTCGACACGCAGTTGGGTGACCCGGAGATCTACGGTGACCATGGCAAGGTTCACGAACTGGCGGAACAGCGGGAAGTGTTGAAGGTGAAGGTCGACTCCTTGATGGAGGAATGGACTCAGGCTCAGGAAGGTCGCGACCAGTAGCCATCTCCGTCAGTCACCTCAGCCGCCCCAGAGATCCACTTCCCGCAGGATGATGCGGGTGGAAAATTCCTCCACGCCGTCCTCCTCACGCCACTTGATGAGAAGACGGTCGAGAGTTGGAACATCTTCGCAGGCCAGGAAGAGTGCATAGTCGAATCTGCCTGTTACGTGCATCGCACTCTGGACCTGTGTGGTTCTGGCAAGGCTGCTCTCGAACGCCTTGATGTCTGCGTCCCGATTGAGCCGGATCTCGGTAATGGCCCGCAGGCCGATTCCCAGGGCGGAGAGATCTATTTCGGCGTGATAGCCGCGCAGCACACCGAGACCTTCGAGGCGGCGCACCCGGTCGGCAGTTGCGGTGGCGCTGAGACCGATCCGCTGACCCAGTTCTGTCCATGTGATTCGGGCCGTTTCGCGAAGGTCGTCGAGGATAAGCCGGTCAACCTCATCGAATACTTGGGAATCACCGGAAATACTGCTCATGTACCCGACTGTACCCTCTGAAACTCGCCCAATGCCTCGTCATACTCGGAAACATGAACATTTCGAACGTGCTTCTCGGCTTGGCAACGGGTATTCCCGTGATGATCGTCGTGGGCCCGATTGCCCTGCTGCTGGTGGATCAGGGACTGCGCCGCGGCTTCAAGGGTGGATACCCGGCCGCCATCGGGGTGGCGGGCGCCGACCTCGTGTACTCGTCC
>JAUXGW010000085.1 GCA_030621865.1 Actinomycetes bacterium | reverse complement strand
TTCTGGCCCTGGGTGGAAGGGCTGGAAGGCGGAGTCACCTACGTTGCCGGTGATCCGGCCAGTGAGAACCTCGTGCGTTACATGGCCTTCTATGCGGCAACTTCGCTCGGGTGGGACATTCCACGTGCGATCACCAACGCGGTACTCATGTTGATTGCCGGAGCTCCGCTGCTGCGGGCGCTGCGACGGTCCTCCAGGCGGGGTTCCTTCGGAGTCCCGGGAGAGTTCGCCGTAGGCGGTTATCGGACCAGTCCAACCGAACGGCGGTCCGACCCTCCACCCGGATAGGCAACCGGGTCAGGCAACCGGGCCAAGAAATCGGATAAGGCAATAACCGGCCTCACTCCCGAAGGCAGGTCGATATTCTTCGAGCATGGAGCCTGCCAGCGGAAACCTCTTCACGGCGGGCGCGGATGAGATCCGCTCGAAAAGGGCACCATTGGCTGACCGGCTCAGGCCGGAGACCCTTTCGGACATTGTTGGTCAGGGGCATCTACTCGGACCCGGGGCACCCTTGGCGGCCCTTGTGGAGGCTGACCGGCTCAGCTCCACAATCCTCTGGGGACCTCCCGGCACCGGCAAGACCACTCTGGCCCGACTGCTCGCCGAGACTTCATCGAAGGAGTTCATCGCTCTGTCGGCGGTTTCCGCGAGCGTGAAGGACATCCGCCAGATCACAGCCGCCGCAGAGGTGCGGCTCGAAACCAACGGCCGCGGAACGATCCTCTTTCTCGACGAGATACACCGGTTCAACAAGTCGCAACAGGATGCGCTTCTACCGTCGGTGGAGAGCGGCTTGCTGACCCTGATCGGTGCCACGACCGAGAATCCGTACTTCGAGGTCAATGCTCCGTTGATGAGCCGATCCACTTTGTTCCAGCTGGAGCCGCTCACGGATTTCGCGCTGCAGGAGCTGGCAACGCGCGGCTTGGCGGAAGAAGGCTGCACGGCCGACCCGGCTGCGGTGAGTCACTTGGTCGAGTACTCATCGGGGGACGGGCGGAGATTGTTGACGAGCCTCGAGGTGGCAATCGCCCTGGCCCTCTCCCGAGGCTCCCAGTCTCCTTCCGGGAGTTCGGATTCGGATAACCACCAACAGCAAAGCGCAGACCAACAGCAAAGCGCGGATCAGCGGGAAAACACGACTGTCGTGGTGGAGTTGGTCGATGTGGAGGCCGCTCTGGGAACCACCGCGCAGCGTTATGGCGTGGACGACCATTACGACGTGGTGTCGGCGTTCATCAAGTCGATTCGTGGTTCGGATCCCGACGCAGCCCTGCACTGGCTCGCTCGAATGCTTTCGGCCGGCGAGGATGCCCGGTTCATAGCCAGAAGGCTGGTCGTGGCCGCCTCGGAAGACGTTGGCCTGGCAGATCCGACCGGCCTGCTAGTAGCGGACGCCGCAGCGAGGGCAGTGGAACTGGTCGGCTTGCCGGAGGCTCGCATCAACCTTGCACATGCCACGGTCCATCTTGCGCTGGCACCCAAGTCCAACACTGCATATGCCGCCTTGGGCCGGGCGACGGGGGAGTTGTCGTCCGGTTCGGTCGGTGAGGTGCCCCAACACCTCAAGGATGCGTCCTACAGGTCAGCCTCCAGTCTCGGGCACGGCGAGGGATATCGGTATCCACATTCGGCTCCGGATGGATGGGTGGCCCAGCAATATCTGCCTGATGGCATGGAGAATCCGGGGTATTACCAGCCTTCAGCGCACGGTCGCGAGAGAATGATGGTTGAGTTGTGGATGCAGCGAACCCAAGGAGAGCCAGAATGACCGCCACTGACCTGCTTGTCGTATTGGGTGCAATGGCGTTGTTCGGCGCCGTGGCGATGATGACGTGGGCCACCGGACGCATGCTCGCAGCCGCCGCCCGACTGGAAATCGCCACCGAGGAGTTCACCGCGGCGGCTGAGCCACTGGTCGCGGAGTTGGCAGGATCTGCGGAACGCGCGGCAAACGAAGTTGAGCGGGTGGAGAACCTGATTGACATTTCCAGCGAGATCGCTGATCGGGTGGACCGAACCACCGGCGCCACTTACCGGGCCATTACCAAACCGGCGATCAAGGGCGCTGCGATCGCTGAGGGCACCCGACGTGCGGCGAAACGCCTGGGTGGCCGCAGCACCTCCACCCGGTAATTCCACATCTGGCGCCGCCGGTGGGCCATCATGGACGGATGCGACGACTTTTCTGGTTGGGTGTCGGGGCGGCTGCCGGTGCTTCAGGAACCATCTGGACCCAACGCCGGGTCAAGGAACAGCTGGACAACCTCGGCCCCGAGACTGCCGTTGCCGTTGCGGGCAGGGGAGCGAAGGCAATCGGTCGTACCGTGTCGGCAGCGATTTCCGAAGGTCGTGCCGCCATGGCCGAGCGCGAAGATGAGCTCGAGTACGAGATGAATACCCGTCGTGGACGCCACACGAATGGGCATCGGGGTTCGATGGACGCTGATCCCAGATCCCGCGTCCGCTCTGCCGAGGACCCCTGGCCCACTTCCACTCCCAAGCGCGCCTACCGGTAACCTCTTTGCACCGATGTCTGCTGTATTGACGCGCCCTGCCACTGCGGAGCAGCTGCGAGCTGCCTGGTGTGAGTTCTTCGCGGGCAAAGCCCACACCGTGGTGCCCTCCAGCAGCCTCATTCCAACCCATCCGTCCGCCCCGATGTTCACGAACTCGGGGATGATGCCGTTCGTTTCGTACTTCCTGGGTGAGGAACCTGTTCCGTATGATCCTCCCCGGGCAGCCTCTGTGCAGCGCTGTGTGCGTGCCGGCGGCAAACACAATGATCTCGACGCAATTGGGCGCTCCATGCGTCATCTCTCCTTCTTCGAGATGATGGGCAACTTCAGCTTCGGTGACTACTTCAAGTCCGATGCGATTCCCTGGGCCTGGGAGTTCCTGACCGAAGTCCTCGGCATCGACGGCGATCGGTTGTGGGTCACCTGCCATCTCTCCGATGACGAGGCAGAGGAGATCTGGGCTGATTCGGTCGGAGTTCCGCGGGACCGGATCCAGCGCCTCGACAAGGACAACTTCTGGGAGATGGGTGAAACCGGTCCCTGTGGTCCGAGCTCCGAGATCTTCTGGGACTACGGTCCCGACCTCGGACCCTCAGGAGGACCGGCAAATCCGGCGGCGGATGACCGTTATGTCGAGATCTGGAACCTCGTGTTCACCCAGTATTTTCGTCGTGCCGGTGGAGAACTCACGGATCTGCCGAAAGCCAACGTTGACACCGGCGCAGGACTGGAGCGGATTCTTGCGGTCCTGGCCGGGAGTCCCTCGCTCTACTCCGCCGATGTTCTCAGCCTGCTCGTCGACGAAGCACAGGCGGTGACCGGCAAACGAATCGGTTCCGATGACGTGAGCGACATCGGTCTTCGGCTGCTTGCCGATCACACGCGCACAGCGTCGTTCCTCACCAGCGATGGCGTCGTGCCATCCAATGAAGGTCGTGGTTATGTGCTCCGGATGATCATCCGGCGTGCCGTTCGCTTCGCTTACATGCTCGGTGTGTCGGATCCGGTGCTTCCCACAATGGTGAACCGTTGTGTGGATGTGATGGGCGGGGCGTATCCAGAACTGCGCGCGGATGCAGACGGAATTGTTGAGTCGATCGCCCGAGAGGAAGATCGCTTCCGAAGGACACTGGATCGCGGTTCATCCCTGCTCGAGTCCGAGCTGGAGAAGGTGCCCGAGGGGGAATCCCTCGGCGGCGACATCGCCTTCGAATTGCATGACACCTACGGATTTCCCCTGGAGGTCACACGCGAGGTTGCGGAGTTGCGGGGCGGCAGCGTCGACGAACCTGGTTTCGAAACCGCGATGGCCGAACAGCGTGAGCGCTCGCGTGCTGCCGGAAAGAAGGGATCCGTTGCTGCCGGCGAGAGCGTCGATGTTGCCAGGACAATCCTGAACTCAAACGGTCCCACCGAGTTCGTGGGCCGCGAGACGGACACTTCGGGCGCCACCGTGCTCGCGGCCGTGGATGACCTGTTGATCCTTGACCGCACACCGTTCTATGCGGAGTCCGGCGGGCAGGTGGGAGACACCGGCACAATCTCTGCCGCGGAGGCCTCGGCCAGGGTCCTCGACACCACGTATCTCCTGCCCGGATTGAGCGCACACAAGATCGAAACTGAAACCGGGCGCTTCGATGTGGGTGATGCGGTGACCGCCACCATCGACTCCGATCGTCGGGCGGCAATCAAGCGGAATCACACTGCCACCCACGTTCTGCACTGGGCGCTGCGCGAAGTGCTCGGGGATCAGGTTCGCCAGCAGGGTTCGCACGTTTCCGATGACCGACTCCGCTTCGATTTCTCACATCACTCCTCAGTGGGCGCGGATGACTTGAGGACGATCGAGGACCTGGCGAACTCGGAAGTCCTGGACAATGGAACCGTGCGTCATTTCGAGACTTCCATGGATGACGCCAGGGAACTGGGCGCAATCGCCTTCTTCGGAGACAAATACGGCGATGTGGTGAGGGTTCTGGAGGCAGGAGAGCACAGCATCGAACTGTGCGGCGGAACCCACGTTTCGGCCCTCGGCGACATCGGACTGATCAAAGTGCTCTCCGAAAGCTCGATCGGTTCGAATGTCCGCCGAATTGAAGCTGTCACTGGCACGGGCTCCCTGAACCTTCTGAGGGCCACCGAGGCTCGACTTGGTGAGGTTGCCGAAACCCTGGGTGTGCCGGTTGAGGACACTCTCGACGGTCTGCGCAAGCGTCTGGGTGACCTCAAGGAACTCCGCTCGGAGATGAAGGAACTTCGCGGTCAACTGGCCGGATCTGCCGCCGACACCCTCGTTTCCGAGGCGGTCGACGGTGTGTTGGTGGCGTTGGTGGAATCGGAATCGCGCGATGAGGTCCGGGACCTGGCAGTGGCACTTCGGGACAAACCCGCCATGTCAGTGGTTGTCCTCGGCAGCAGTCCCGGAGGTAAGGGTGTGGCACTGGTGGCCGCGGTCACACCCGAGGCGGGACTGATTGCGTCGGACCTCATAGAGGAAGCCGCAAAGGTGGTCGGCGGCGGCGGCGGCAAGTCCGATGATCTGGCCGTGGCAGGCGGAAGGCATCCGGAGAAGCTGGGCGAGGCACTCGAAGTTGTCCGTGCCGGGCTCGGCCTCTGAGCCCATGCGGAAACCACAACGATGAGAGCACTGGGTGTTGACCTCGGTTCCAAACGAATTGGCGTGGCCCTCTCCGACTCACAAGGCCGCATGGCTCTGCCGTTCGACACTGTCGTACGGACCGGAGACCGCGCCCGCGAACATCGCCGGCTGGCTGATCTGGTCGCCGAAGCGGAAGCAGAAATTGTGATTGTGGGCCTGCCATTCTCCCTGGATGGCAGCGAAGGACCGGCGGCGAAACGTGCTCGCAAGGAGATTGGCCAACTCAGCCGAACCCTGAATGTCCCGATTGAGACCTACGATGAGCGGTTCACAACAGTCACTGCCGATCACGCATTGCGAGAAGCGGACATGGGTGGCAGGCAACGGCGGAAAGTGATCGACAAGACTGCGGCCGCGGTGATGTTGCAGGCATGGCTCGACAGTCGTGGGCCCTCTGGCCGAGAACACGATCAGGTCCAAGAACACGATCAGGGTGAACAAGAGTGAACGATTCTTCCGAAGCCCGGCGAGACGATCCGGACTGGGTGCCGATGCCGGCTGACACCAACGGTGGTCGCCGGGTGCTCACGATCGCTTCCCTGACTTTGCTCGTAATGGCGCTGTTCGTCGGAGCCCTGATTTTCTGGGGAGCACACCTCATCGACCCGTCGGGTGACCCCGGTGACCTGGTCGGCAGTGTTGAGATCGCGACCGGGTCTTCCACGGATTCGATTGCCGAACAACTGGCTGAGGTCGGCGTCGTTTCCAACGGTCGACTGTTCGCCGCCTACATCGGGATCACGGGGGCCGGCCCTTTCGCGGCGGGCGAATACGCCAACTTCGCCGAGGACATGAGCTTCGACGAAGCAATTGGTGTGCTGGAGTCCGGTCCCCTGCCACCGGGAGCAGTGAATGTTCGCGTGGTCGAGGGTTCCGGGATCGGCGAGGTGCTTGAGCAGATCGCCGAGCAACACCCGGGTGTGACCGTGGAGGACCTTCTGGCGGCCCTGGGATCCGGCACGGTAACCAGCAAGTACCTGCCGGAGGGAACCACGAACCTCGAAGGCCTGTTGTTCCCTGATACCTATGAATTCGCCGACGACGCCACTGCCGAACAGATCCTGCAAACCATGGCCGACGAGATGACCGAGCGACTGGATGATCTCGGTTACGAGCGGGCAGAGACCCTGCAGGGTCGTTCAGCCTACGAACTCGTGACGACTGCTTCGCTGGCCGAACGCGAGACGGGAACTCCTCCCGAGGAGCGCGGCCAGATCGCCCGAGTCATCTACAACCGGCTCGATGATGAAGAGCCTCTGGGCATCGACGCGGCCATTCTCTATGGCCTGGGTCGAACCAATGGCGAACTGACCAAGTCCGAACTCGAAACCGATGGTCCCTACAACACGCGGATTCGCACTGGCCTGCCGCCGACACCGATCGGCATGCCCTCGTTGGCGGCGCTCGAGGCCGCAATCGACGCTCCCGAGGGAAGCTGGAAGTTCTACGTGCTCACGAGCAACGATCCACCCTCACACTTCTTCACCGAGTCCTTCTCGGAGTTCGAGCGCGAGAAGGCAGATGCTCAGGCCCGCGGTGTCTTCTGACAACACGCGAAGGTCGGTGAGCGGCCTCACGCATGTCGCCGCTGTCATTGGAGATCCCGTTCGGCACTCGTTGTCGCCCACGGTGTTCAACGCGGCGTTCTATGCCGCTGAAATGGATTGGGTCTATCTGGCCTTTCCGGTGCCGGAAGGTTCCGGCGCTCAGGCCGCTCGAATGGTCCGGACCTTCGACATTCGGGGAATGTCGGTCACCATGCCTCACAAGGAGTCCGTGATCCCGGCCATGGATGAACTGACACCCGTGGCGCAGCGCCTGAACGCGGTGAACTGCATCGCCAACGCTGATGGGCGCCTGATCGGGCACAACACTGATGGAGCCGGATTCCTGGCCAGCGTGCGGGACTGCGGATTTGAACCAACCGGAGCGAGATGTGTGGTCCTGGGAGCCGGTGGGGCGGCCCGCGCAGTGATCCTGGCCCTGGCGGAAGCCGGCGCAGCTTCGGTGGCGGTGCACAATCGCGATCCCGGCCGGGGACGGATTGCAGTCACTCTGGCCGGTGAGGGCGCTGTGCTCGTGGCCGATGACGCACTGGTTGATGCGGTGAGTTCTGCCGATCTGGTGGTAAACGCCACGCCGGTCGGGATGTCATCCGGCGACGGTTCTGCCTTGCCCGAAGACGCGCTGCATTCCGAACTCTTCGTCGCCGACCTGATCTACCACCCGTCCGAAACCCCACTGCTGGCAGCGGCTGAACGGGTGGGGGCAAGACACTGCAACGGCGCGGGGATGCTGATGCACCAGGCGGCCGAAGCCTTCAGGATCATCACCGGTCGGGCCGCCCCGGTGGACGCCATGGCCGAGGCGATGACGGCCGCCCTGGCCAAACGCGCGGAAGAGGGTCCTCAGGGCTGAATCGGATAGCGTTGAAGCACCAGTTGTTGGAGAAGAAGTTTTGAGCAGCGCCGATAGTTCCGCCCCAGATCAGCCAGGACAACCGCAGCCCCCCGCGCCTGACGCGGTTGGACGCGGTGTGCTCGGCGACGGTGACACCGAACCGTTGACGCTGTTCGTGTTGTCAGGGCCTTCTCTGGGGGCGAATGCCATACGCGGTGGTGGCGATACGCGGTGGTTTGACCTCCGTGCGGTGGTGAACCTGGATGCCCTGGGCGAACCGCAAGACGACCGCCAACGAATCGAGATGTCCTTTGAAGATGGGGACCTTCTGGTTGCCCTGCTGCCGGAGACCTTCCTGAACAAGATGGTTGATCGCCTTCAGGAACTGCTTGCGTCCGGAGAAATGAGCGACAGTTCCGGCGGGATCCCGTCGGACTCAATGGCTCCTCCACCTCCGATACCGGCCGTCGCCACTGCCGCTGTACCTCCTCCTGCACCAGCTTTCGAAGCCACAGGACACTCTGCTTCGGGGGCACCGATGGATCGCTCTGTGGTGGAAAACGCTCCCATGCCAGGTGACGGCGAACCCATGGTGCCAACCACGGGGGAATCCGGTCAGGACCAACTGGTGCTGGAGCATGTCGTTTACCACGGTGGCTATCCGGGTGAGAACAAACGCCGCAAGCACTGCACACTTGTGATGGATCACACTGGCGTGGACTTGAGCGGTTCACACGGTCTGGACTTCAAGATTGCATGGGAGTCTGTGAACTCCGTTGAAGTGCAGAACCCTGATGAGGCCAAGTTCCGTCTCAACATCAAGGCCAAACGGAACTCCACCTCACTGGTGTTCGCGTGTGCTGATGACGTCATGGTTGTGGTGGAGGCGCGCAACGTCCCTACCGTTCCGATGCGCGGAGCGCTCCAGGACTTGCTTGCACCCCACGGCATCAGCGTGGCGTGAGCTCCGACAGTGCTGGTGCAATTTCGGCTGGTGCGAGTTCGGCTGGTGCAAGTTCGACCCGGGCAATTGCGCTGATCGGACTTTCCGGATCCGGCAAGTCCACTGTCGGGCCACTTCTGGCCGATCGTCTGGGTCGAAACTTTGTTGACCTGGATCACCTGGTGGCCTCGGAGGCCCGGATGAGCATTCCGGCGATCTTTGATCGTCTCGGCGAAGGTGGCTTCAGGGAACTGGAGGTGGAGGCCCTGGAATCGGCACTGGCCGAATCCGACATCGTGATATCCACCGGCGGAGGGGTGGTCACGTCAGGTCTTGCGAGGAACCTGTTGTCCTCGCAGACAAATCCGGTCTGGCTTGCCGCTGACCCTTCGGTGCTGGTGACCCGTCTGGTCGAGGGTTTGGCGGATGAAGGCGAGCCACGGCCACTCCTGGGCGAGGATGTCGATGCCGAAAAGGCCGAAATTGCGTTGCGCCGCCTGCTCGCGGAGCGTGAGGCTTGGTACTCGGAACTTGCCGCCGCCACCGTGGATGTCACGGATTTGAGTCCCAACGCGGTGGCAGAGGCCATTTTGGAGAAACTTGATGACTGAACGAATCGAGATCGCTCTGGATTTGCCGGACGGCCGCAGTTGCATGGTGCTGGTGGGACGCGGAGCCAGGAACGAACTTGCCGCCTCGATCCCGAAGACGGCCGCCCGGGTGGCGGTGGTCACCCAGGAGAACATTCCAGTGGTGGTAGATCCGGGAGTGCCGTTCGAGGTCTTCAACATCGGCAACGGCGAACAGTTCAAGAACCTCGACACCATTGGTGAACTCTGTTCGGCGTGGTCAGCCTGGGGTCTGAACCGTGCGGATTGTGTGGTGGCAGTAGGTGGGGGAATGGTCACTGACGTGGCGGGTTTTGCCGCAGCTGTGTATCACCGGGGTATTCCGGTGATACATGTCGCCACCACGTTGCT
>JAUXGW010000281.1 GCA_030621865.1 Actinomycetes bacterium | reverse complement strand
CGGGACAGCAGCAGGCTCAAGTTGATCGACCTTGCCGCGAACTCCTGAAGTATCGCCAGCAGCGAACCCGGTCGGTTGGCTTGTTGATAGACCACGATCGATGTCTTGTCGTGACCGGTGGGCTCGGGCACGCCGCTGCGTGCCACCACTACGAATCGAGTCTGGTTTTCAGAATGGTCCTCGATGCCTGTCGCAAGGATCTCGAGGCCGTATACGTCGGCCGCCCGCTCATTTCCGATCGCTGCGGTGGCGAGGTTGGCTTCCCGGGCAACATAAGCCGCCGCTTCCGCCGTGGAGTTGGCCGCCATGTGCTGGCTGATCGGAAGATGTTCCCTGAGCCAGTTCCGGCACTGGGCGGTGGCCACCGGGATGGACATCACTGTGTCCACCAATTCCAGGGTTGCCCCGCGGCGGCCGAGAAGATTCATGCACACCGGCTCGACGAGTTCGCGCTGAATCAAGAGATCGACGTCGAATGCCAGCGTGTCTATCGTCGCGTTCACCGTTCCTTCGATTGCATTCTCGATCGGGACCACCCCAAGATCTGCCTCGCCTTCGGAAACGGAATACAGCACGTCAACCATCGAGTTGCAGACCACCAGGTCGGCTGAAGTCAGGTCTTGCTCACGGTGAAGCGCCTGTTCGGTGAACGTGCCGGCCGGACCCAGATAGGCGACAGTCTTCGATCGGGATTCGGAAGTTGGGTCGGGTGGAGGCATCCGCAGAGAATACCGGCCTTGCGCCTCGCGTTGCGAGGGTGATCCGTGCCTACGCTGGAGTTATGGCGCCGGATGAACTGAGTGAGTCCACCTGGATACTCGAGTACATCAACCTGGCTGGGGTCAGCTACATGGCTGCCGGCGACGATCCTCCCGAGATCACATTTTCCGAAGGCCGTCTCACCGCGGATGACGGAGTCAACCGCGGTGGTGGTGGATACGAGATGGGGGAAACCGAGTTTTCCGCCGGACCGATTGCGAAAACCAGGGTCGCCTACCCAGATCCGAAGCGGGAAGAAAATCGCCTGTTCGAACATCTTGGCGAGGTTCGGTCCTGGATGCGCCACGGAGACATGCTCCATCTGGTGTTTCCGGGAGGTGAGATGGTTTATTGCCTGGGCGAAGAGTCAGATCGAACTGCCTGAACACCCATGGCGCCACAGGGCGACATATGACGGCCACTCAAGTTCGGGCTGTATGTAACCCACTTCTTCAAGTCCGTCCTGAAGGCGAGGCAGGGCAGCAAACGGCACTCCGATGTCAACGTGATGAGCCAGGTGGTAGCCGGTGTTGAAGGGCACAAACACGAACTTTGCCACCGCACTCTGATGAATGTGGTGGGTGGTTTCGCGGCGGTCAGCTGAGGCTTTCAACCCGGCGTGCTCGGCGACTGCACGAAGCCGATTCAGTACGCGCCACGCGGTCAGCCACGGCAGTAGCCAGAACACAGGCCATACCCACCAGTGGCCTCCGATGACCCAGAGGGCGACGAACATGACTGCCTGCACTGCGAGGATCTGGATTGTGGTGGGGCGAGCTTTGGGGTTTTTCAGGCCGAGGAGCAACCCCTTGAGGTTCTTCCAGCCCGAGTTCCCGATGGCGTCCCGGGTCAGTTTCCTTCGCCAGGATTCGGCACTTACGGGATAGCCGCTGTAGAGCGCCATGTCGGGCTCCCCGGGACCGAACTCTTCCTTGTGGTGCGCCATGTGAACGCGGCGGTAGGCGTCGATCGGTACGAACACCGGGTAGGCCACGAACCACTTGCCGATGAAGTCATTGGCCTTGCGATTGGAGAACAGAAGTCGGTGGGCCGCCTCATGCATCAGGATCGCGAAACGGACCATCGCGCGACAACACATGAGGAATGCGATCATCCAGCCAAAGGGATTACCCCACCAGGCGGCCAACGCGATCACACCGACGGATTGCAGCCAGATGCCGATGGTGTGACCGACATTCTTCAGATTCGGGATTCGGTAGAGCTGCTCCCGCAGTTCGCCAATGGGTCGACCATCGGCCCGGAACCTGTCATTGGGTTTCATGTCAGTCAGTGCGGATGGCGGTGGAGACATCGTGTCGATCACCGCTCGATCCCGTGGCCCGGATCCCTTGTCGCTCGACACAGCACCTTCAGGTTCTGGCCCTTCAGGGTTTGCCTGTGAAGGGGCAGCTTCCGTGGACGGTTGTTCCATGGCGGCCGGGTCCGGCGAAGTCATGTGGACATATTACAAACATTGTGACGCCTGTAGTCAACTTGGTAAGGTTCGAACTCGATGGAGCAAGAGAGGATGGTGCAGGAGGAGTCTGAGATCTACGGCCGCTCGTTGTCGGCCAGGTCAGCCATGGCTTCGATGCTGCTGGGCACTGAACCGCCAGTGCTGCCTTCGTACGCACTCGTGAGGGCAGGCGAGTTCCTGGGGCTGTCCGAGGGAGCCGTCCGCACCGCGCTATCGCGTATGGCTGCCTCGCAAGAGGTGATCCGCGGCCCTGAAGGGACCTATGAACTGACCGGGGACCTGGCCGAACGTCAGCACCGCCAGATTGCGAGCCGCTCCGCGGAGTTGCAGCTGTGGTCCGGCAATTGGGAGATGTGGGTGATCACCGCGGGCGCCCGCGAGTCCGCCGAGCGGGCACGCCTGCGCTCCTCCGCCATGGAAATGCGCTTGGTGGAGCTGCGTGACGGTGTCTGGCTGCGGCCGGACAACCTTGATGCAGGCCGGTTCCCCTCCGCCGTTCAGATACTGAGCGAACAAGCACAACGGTTCGTCACCCAGCCGGACCGTGACGATCTGCTCGCCGCGCAGTTGTGGGATCTCGAGGGGTGGTCTGCGGTCGCGGAACGACTTCGTGTGGAGATGACGCTATGGATCCCCCGCCTGCGGGCCGGTGACACCGAAGCGCTCCGGCCCGGCTTCCTCCTGTCGGCCGCGGTGTTGCGCCACTACAACGCCGATCCGCTTCTGCCCCGCGAATTGTTGCCCCGGGAGTGGCAAGGCGATCGGCTCCGAAGGGACTACGACCAGTTCGACGCGGCGTACCGGAACCTGTTGGGGCGCTGGCTGCGAGCTTCGACCGAAACATCGGACTTCGAAAGAACCTGACCGTGAGCGATAGCGTTCCTGTGGTGACCAACGATCGTTTCTACTTCCGCCAACTGCTTGCCGGGCGTGACTTCGCCGCTGAGGAT
>JAUXGW010000316.1 GCA_030621865.1 Actinomycetes bacterium | reverse complement strand
CGGGGACCGCCACAGCACCATCGGTCGGGACCAAACCCGACAACGCCGGAGCAGTACTTGGAACGCTGATTCTGGTGGCAGCGGTGGCCAACCTGAATCTGTCTGTTGCCAACGTGGCGTTGCCGGAATGGCATTCCCGACAACCCTCGCACTGATCACAGCGTTGTGGTCTGGCCCCCGCCGCACCCGTTCGATTGCGTTGTGGCCGGCGCATCTTCTGGGTCGCAGGGCTTGCCGGCTGCATCGTGTTCGGAACCCTCATGGGAGCAGTATTCGTGGGCCAGCAGTACCTGCAGAACGTGCTGGCCTATGAGCCGCTCGAGTCGGGAGCGGCGATTCTTCCCGCCGCGGCATTCATGCTGATCGTCGCGCCCCAGTCCGCCAAACTGGTGATCTCGAAAGGCTCGAGGTTCACGCTGCTTGCGGGATACCTGTTCTGTTTCCTCGGAATCCTCACCATGCTCGTGTTGTGGAGCACGGAGGCGTCCTACTGGCAGGTTGCACTTGCCTACGCCTTCATTGGAATCGGAGTTGGATTGGCCGGCACCCCGGCCTCGAGTTCCCTCACCGGGTCAGTTCCCGTGGATCGGGCCGGCATGGCCTCCGGCACGGCAGATCTTCAGAGGGATCTCGGCGGTGCGGTCATGCAATCGGTCATGGGCGTCTTCCTCGCCGCCGGATACGCGTCGGCGCTGGCCGGCCAGATCTCATCCGCTCCGGAAAGCGATCAGCAGGAGATCTCGTCGCAGGCCGAGGTGCAGGTCGAGAGTTCGTTCTCGGCAGCAGAAGTCGCAGCCGAGAAGTATCCGCAGTACTCCGAGGAGATCCTTGCTGCTGCCAGGGAATCATTTGTGGACGGCCAGCACTGGGCATACCTGGCAGGACTCACAGCGGTGATGCTGGGTGCTGTTCTGGTCTTCACGATGTTCCCGAGACATGGCCATGAGACCGAATTGCTGCAGGAGTACCACGAAGAGGATCGGTCGCGTCAGCCGGCGGGTAGTGGCTGAGGCCGGAAGTCGATCAACTGCTCAGCCAATGAGGAAGCCAGATCGATGACCCTCGGCCGTCGCAGTTGCTGTTCCTCTGCGGAACCCCTCAATATCAGTGACTTCGGTATGCCGAGGACTGGGGCCAGCCTCAGCGCGATTTCGTATCGGCTCAGCAGTTCCGGCCCTGCCAGGTGGATCATGGGTGGAGCGTCGACGCCCAGAAGTGCGACCACTGAAGCGGCCACGTCGCGCACGTGAACGGGTCGCCGGAATTCATCTGCGAAGTGCCTCATCGGCGGATCGGATCTGGCGCCGCGAATCAACTGTTGCTCGATCGGACTGATGCCCCGGCGTCCGTACATCAGGGACGTTCGAACAATCGTCGCGGACGCGAGGATTGCGGCGACCCCGGTCTCCGCAGCGGCTTTTTGTTCTCCGTATGTGTACCCGGGCAGGGGTGACGCTGGGTCGGCCTCCGCATAGGGCTGCGACCTTCCTGCGAAAACGGCGTCTGTGGAAATGTGAATCAACCTCTTGCCGCGGAGCGCCGACTGTTCGGCGACGAGTAGTGAGCCATCCACGTTGACTCGATCGGTTCCGCATCCGCCGGGAAGATAGGCAGCGTGGATCACGGCGTCCGCCCGTCCAACAGCTTCTGTGACGTCCGCCAAGCTAATCACGTCGCAGCGAATTTCCTGGATCGGTGGTTCGGTGGACGGCTTGCGGTGATGCCATCCAGCTATCGGCCGATGATTCCGGCGCAGAAGCTCGGCGCACAGTTCCGAACCGAGGAACCCTGCTGACCCTGTGACCAGAACTTGCACCCTCACTTTCTAGCGCGCACTTTCTGGCGCGCACCTTCCGGCGCACACTTTGTATTGAGGTCTCGCATTCCATCGCTGTCTCGCACAGGCGGCGCCGAGCGGGCTTCGGACGGATTTGGACAACTGGAGCGATTCACTGCTGTTTGGGCCCATGGGGCGGATTCATTCGCGATCATTGGGACATGTCGACGCACTACAGCTACATCGATTCACCGACCGGTCCGATGATGGCCGTTGAACGCGACGGAGAAATCACCGGCCTGCATTTCGACGTTTGTTCGCCCGACCCAGAAGCAGATTGGGTTGAGGACGATGCACCATTTGTCGAGCTCCGCCGGCAGTTGGACGAGTACTTCAGGGGCGACAGGACGGAATTCGACCTTCGGTTGGCCCCCGAGGGCACGGAGTTCCAGCGGAGTGTCTGGGCTGCCCTGAGTCGCATTCCATACGGCGCCACGGTCAGCTACAAGGACATCGCAATCGCGATCGGCAAACCCGCTGCAGTTCGCGCGGTGGGAGGAGCGAACGGCCGCAATCCAATTCCCATCGTGATTCCCTGCCACCGTGTCGTGGCGGCCGACGGTGGCTTGGGCGGTTTCAGCCCGGGACTGGACTACAAGGTGAAGCTGCTTGCCCTTGAAGGTGCTGCAACGCCCGTTGGCTGAGCACTCGGTGTCAGTCGACCATGGATGGTTCGTTCATCTGCAGAACGAAGAATGATGCACCCGTGGGATCCTGAATCATGGCGGCCTGGCCGGGCATGATCTCGAAGGGC
>JAUXGW010000315.1 GCA_030621865.1 Actinomycetes bacterium | reverse complement strand
TCACCGCGACGGGCGATGAGGTCCACGGCGTCGAGGAGGTACGCGAAGGTGTCTTCGGAGATGAAGTAGTTGAAGCTGACCCGCACCCAGCCGGGTTTGATGCCCTCACAACCCCGGTTCACCTCACGTTCGAATTCGTGGGACTTGTCGAGGTCGATGCCGAGGAGCCTGTGGCCGTAGGGCCCAGCGCAGGAACAGCCGCCGCGGGACTGGATTCCGAACACGTCGTTCAGCAGCGCAACCACATAGTTGTGGTGCAGGTATTGCTCGCCGTGCCGGATCACGAACGAGACGATCGAGAGTCGTTCGGCGTCGTGGCTGCCGAGTATTTCGATGTTGGGATTGGCATCCCACTGTGAGATCGCCCTCGTCACGAAACTTTCCTCGCGGCGACGTATCTCCGGTACGCCGATGGTTTCCTTCAGCTGGAAGATGAGGCCGGCACGAATCGACTCCACAATGGCCGGAGTGCCTCCTTCTTCACGGTGTTCCACGTCCTGGAGGTAGTCGTGCGAATCGGGGTTCACATAGGCCACGGTCCCACCACCGGGAACCACTGGCACCCGGTTCGCAAAGAGTTCCCGCCGAGCCACGAGCAGACCAGGTGTTCCGGGTCCGCCGATGAGTTTGTGCGGTGACACGAACACGGCGTCGTAGTAGGTGTCGGAATCGTCCGGAGATCCCATGTGGATTTCCACATATGGTGCAGCCGCTGCGAAGTCCCAGAAGGCGAGGGCGCCGTGTCGGTGCAGCAACGAGGAAACAGCAGCGCAGTCGGTGATGATGCCGGTGACGTTGGAGGCGGCTGAGAACGAGCCGATCTTGAGTGGCCGGTCGGAATGTTTGATCAACTCTTCTTCGAGGTGTTCGAGGCTGATGTGACCGTCGGAGTCCTCGTGGATCGTCACCACGTCGGCGATCGATTCACGCCACGGAAGCTCATTGGAGTGGTGTTCGAACGGGCCGATGAACACAACCGGGCGGTCTTCGGATTTGATGTGCCGGCTCAGGTCGAAGTTGTCCTCGAGCTGGCTGGGCAGCGACAGGCCGAGGACGCCCACCAACTTGTCGATTGCGTACGTGGACCCACTGCCGCAGAACAGGATCACGTGCTCGTCGGTGGCCTCGAAACAGCGGGCGATGATGCTTCTGGCATCTTCGCGGAATCGAGTGGTCTGCAAACCGGTGCCGGATGACTCTGTGTGGGTGTTGGCATAGAGCGGCAGGACTTCGCCGAGGATGTAGTTCTCGATGAACTCGAGGGACCTACCGGAGGCGGTGTAGTCGGCGTAGACCACAGGTCGGAGGCCGAATGGGCCTGCGACGAGGTCGTCGCGGCCGATCACGGAACCGCGGATGTATTCGATCAGCTGGGTCTTGTCACTGCTGGTGAGCGCATTCATACCCTGCCCATGCTCGCCGTGATCCGCAGCCGGCACAACCGCAGTTCATCTACCTTTTCGGAGTTTGCCTTCGGATTTGAACAGGATCCAACTGGCTATTGCGGCGAGTCCGGCAATCACGGCGGTCAACATCTGACTGGCCTTGAATCCGGCCACCGTGGCGGTCTCCACGCCATCCTTTGCGGCCTCGCGTTGATCCTGGGGGAGTTGCTGGATCGTCTTGTTCAAGTCCTGCGAGGAGGTTCGCATGGCGTCATCCATCGTGGAGACCTCGGAGGTCTGAACGTTCGCAGCCTCGAGCTGTTGATTGAGGTGATTGGTTGAAGCCTGGACCGAAAAGCTTGTTCCCAGACCCACAATCAACACAGTGCCCATGTATCTGGCCACGTTGATCACGCCGGCCGCCTCGCCGCTGACGCGTTCCGGCACCGATGCCATGCCGGCCGCGGAAGTCGTGGAGAAGCCGGCTCCCGCACCCAGACCCATGATGGCGGTGATGCCTGCGATCAGTGCGATTCCCGAGGTTGTATCGATCGTGAGGAACGCCAGGGCAGCCACTGCAATGGTCGCCATGGCAGCAGTCACCGGGACCCTGTAGCCTGTCTTGTCGGCAATTCGGCCGCCGACCCGCGCGCCCGCGAACATCGTGAGACCCGCCGGCAAGAGCACGAGCCCGGCCTGAAATGGGGTGTAGTCGAAGAGCGCAAAGGATTCCACGAAGACGCTCACCAAGTAGAGCATGCCCAGCATCCCCACACCCTGGGCGAAGGTCGTAACGACGCCGCCCAGATGCCGAGTGCCGTTCCCTGTTTCTCCGGGGGATACACAAGGCGCAGAAGCGCCAGCTGCGCAGGCATCATGAGAGCAGCACCGAACCCCTGGAGCACGCGGGCGGCAATGAAAACACCCGATCCGGGCGAGATCGCTGCGGTCACCGAACCGATAGCGAACAGAGCAGTGCCCATCAGGAACATCTTCCGGCGCCCGAACAGATCCCCGAACTGTCCCGCGGCTGCCACCAATGTGGCCGCCGCTATCAAGTAGCCATTGATGGTCCAGGCCACGGTCGTGGTGGACATGTCGAAATCCTCGGCTATCACACCGATGGCCGTGTTCAGCGACGTGCTGGTCAGGCCGATGATCGCCACGCCCAGGCACACCGTGACGAGTACGGCGGTGGGATTCACCTCGCC
>JAUXGW010000197.1 GCA_030621865.1 Actinomycetes bacterium | reverse complement strand
AGGCCGCGGGCCAGATCCCGCACGAACTTCTCTGCGCCGCCCACCACATCAGCGCCATACCGCTGGATCACGCAGGAGATTCTCATGCGGGAATCCCCAGCTCGGAGTTGAGCAGATTGAGGTACTTCGTGAGACTCGCGCCTGCTCCAAGCTCCTCGGCCCGTGCAAGACCTCGGCCCCTCAGCTCGTGCGCAAGCTGCTCGTTGGTGACGACCTCGTTGATCAGGGCGGCGACAAGCATCGGGTCATCGGGATCGGTCACGAGCACACCAGCGTCGCCGACCGTTTCGGGGATGGCCGCGGTGCTGGAAGCAACCACAGGGGTCCCCACCGCCATTGCCTCAACCACGGGCACGCAGAAGCCTTCGTGATCAGACAGCGTCAGGAACACATCGGCGCCCATCAGGAACCCGGTCAGTTCCTCATCTGTGAGACGCCCCACGAACGGGTCTCCCATCAATCCCACCGTGGAGGCGAATTCCTTCAGCGAGGCGGAGTAAGCCGGAAATCTTTCCACCCCTGCGATCACCAGACGGGCGTCTGAAAAGAACTCCTGCTGGAGCACTGCTACTGCAGCAATTGCCCTATCAACACGTTTGTGGGGAAGTTGCTGGCCGATGAACAGGATCACGGGATCAGCTCTCTGTGCCTGAAGTCGCCTGAGCGGCCGAATGTCGGGTATGCAATTGAGCACGCGACCGGTGTCCGGCAGCGGCGGGATCACATGAACGCCGGTGTAACCCAGCTCAACGAGTTCCGAAGCGTTGAAATGCGAATCTGCCACGGAGAGGATCACACGGTCACGGATGTCCTCCAGTTCCCATCGCCCGCGTGTGAGATCTGCTGCCACCTCGGGGGCGTACTGCTCAAACGAATCGGCTGGAGACATGTTGTGGTACACGAGCACAAGGGTTGGTTCGAGCGACCGGATCGCCTCATGGATCTGCTCACAACCGATGCTGGCGTGAAAGATCAGCGGGCGTTCCCGGTTGGGGCGCGATGCCAAGTCTTCCAGCGGATGAACTTCTTCCGAAAGAGTCGGCTCCGGAAATGCCGCGTAGATCTCACTACTACCGAACTCCCTCAGCGCATCCCGCAGTTTCAGCGCGCTCAGTGTGATCGCGTCGCCGGGTGCCGCCCCGACCAGGAGTTGATCGAGCATCAGGCCTCGGGTTCGGAGGCCGACTGCATCCGTTCGAGTTCCAGTTCGAGCTGAGCGCAGCGGTACTCAAGAGATCGGATTCGATCGAGCTGGTTGTTGACCACCAGGTTCTGAATGTGATCCTGCCGGTCAGCCAGTTGCTCGATCGCAACAGCCGTTGCGGTGGCAAAACGTCCCAGTCTCGGCAGGATGAACCTGGTCCAGGAGGACAGAACCTTCACCACGATCCGTCGAGACACGCTGCCACCGACCTCACCATCGGGGATTCCGCCCGTGAAATAATCCGAGGAAGCAAAGACGTCGTGGGCGTCCACCCGTGCTGTGAGGAGTTGCGCCTCCACCGACTCCACAACACCTTGGAACTGCCGGTCCAGTTCACCCTTGGGCAGTCTCGGGAGTTTGCCCTTCGAACGCAGATCCTCGAGTTGGGACTCAACCCGCTCCACAGCAGCGGCTACGGCATCGTTCATTTCCTCAGCCGTTGGTTCAGTTTCGGGAGTATCCGCCGACTGCATCAAATGGGCCTTTCTGGCTCGGCGATCCGGGATTCATGGGCGCTTCCGGTGGACAAAACTCTAATCCGCAGGGGCCTACAGCTCTTCAATCACCTTCGGGGCGTTCACACTGAAGATCCACCAGCCGAACACAAGCGAGATCACCGCAGAACACACCATCACGATCCAGTTGGTGGTGGTGGGCATGTCAAGTGTGTAGAAGGCGTGCCGCATGGCGTCGGTGAAGTGAGTAAGAGGATTGAGCCGCAGGATCTGCTGATATGGATCCGGCACAATGTCGATCGAATAGACGATTGGTGTGGCATAGAACAGCACCTGAAGTACCACCCCGGTGAGGTAATTCACATCGCGGTAGCGAATGTTTCCCAAAGCAAGAATCTGCCCCAGGCCAAAGGAGAAGGCCGCCAGCAGAATCATGATCGGGAACACGAGCAGGTACGTCCAGCCGTAGTTTCCAATGAACAGCATCACCGCCACCAGAATGAGCGTCTCCAGCACCATCTGGATCGTCACAGTGATCAGGCCTGCAATCAGCGGGCTTTCCGGCGGAAAATAGGTCCGGGTGAGAAGGCCACCAGCACCCGAGAACGATCCGATGGCCGAGTTGATGGTTCCCGCAAAGAAGTTCCAGGCCACCAGCGCACAGAAGAGGTAGAGAGCGAAGATTCCGGCGTCACCGTTGCCGAGCGAGGGCGCAACGCCACGCAGGATGATCCCGAACACCACGGTGTAGAGACCCAGGGTCACCGCCGGGTTGATCAGCGACCAGAGCCAGCCCAGAAGGGTTCGCTTGTAGCGCGACTTCAGATCTCGCTGCGCCAGGTTCGCGATCAGGGTCCGGTATTCCCAGACCTGTTTGGGGGATGACACCGATTACCTCTCGTCGGGAGTCGTAGGAAGGTAGCAGGGAGTTTGCGTCGGTCGACCAATCGACCGGGAACCTCGACGCATCATTCTGCCGCCTCGCGCAGTGCCTCCGACAATGCAGGGTGAACCAAAATACTCTCTGCGATGTCCGCCGTGGTGAGTCCGTTGGTCACCGCAACCGCGATCACAGAAATCAACTCGGCAGCAGAACGGCCCACGATCGACCCGCCGAGAACAACTCCGGTGGCCGGATCCGAGATCATCTTCACGAAACCTGTCGGGTCGTTGTTGATGAGGGCCTTCGCACTGGCGGCAAACGGCACCTTGGTGACTCGCACCTTGCGGCCTTCTGCGAACGCGTCGGCCTCTGCCAGCCCGACATCGGCAATTTCGGGATCGGTGAAGATCGCTGACGCCGCCTTGTCATAATCGAGGTGCCGGTGCCCGATCTTGTGCAGACCCATCACGTGTTCGGCGATCTTGCGACCCTGCATGGTGGCCACCGAACTCAGCGGAAGCTTCCCGGAAATGTCTCCGGCAACGTAGATGTACTCGATGTTGGTGCGCATGTGATGATCAAGGTGGCGAACCCATGGCCCATCCATTTCCACCCCGACATCTTCGAGGCCAAGCCCTGGAGTATTGGGAACCGAGCCGATGGCCAGCAGTGCGTGACTTCCCTCCACCAGTCGACCGTCGTCACACTTCACGAGAACAGAATCGGGGCTCTGCTCGATGTCCACAGCCCGGGCACCCTTGAGCAAACGAACGCCTTTTTCCACGAACGCATCCTCCAGCACACCCGCGACCTCAGGATCCTTGCCGGGCAGGACATGCTGGCGGCTGACCACGAGAGTCACCCGGGAACCCAGACTCGCGAACATGGAAACGAACTCCACACCGGTGACCCCTGACCCGATCACCACCAGGTGCTCGGGAAGTGTGGGCGGAGGGTAGGCGTCTCGCGTGGTCAGGATCTGGCGACCGTCGGGAGTGGCCCAATCGGGTATCCGGGGAGAACTGCCGGTGCAGACCATGATCGAGTCGGCCTCGAAGCTCAGTGAACCCTCAGCGGTATCGGCAACAACAACGTGGGAATCAGCGATACGGCCTGTGCCGTGGACGATGTTCACGCCCTGGCTGTCCAGCAGGGTTCGTTTCTGCCTCTCCAGGATGGACTCGATGCCTACCACCCGTTTGCGGAGCGCATCGAGATCCACTTCGCAGTTGGCCGGAGTGAGTCCCATGCCCTGGGCTGATGCGACCTCATCGATCATTTCACCGGTGGCGATCATGGTCTTGGAAGGGATGCAATCCCACAGGTGGGCCGCGCCGCCAAGGATGTCGCGTTCGATCAGCGTGACTTCTGCTCCGAGACGGGCCGCGGAGGTTGCAGCCTCCGTT
Organism: Actinomycetes bacterium; assembly: GCA_030621865.1. Classification (GTDB taxonomy): domain Bacteria; phylum Actinomycetota; class Acidimicrobiia; order Acidimicrobiales; family Microtrichaceae; genus JAHRAZ01. The sequence goes on along the minus strand of JAUXGW010000197.1, from coordinate 522 downwards.
CCGGCAGGTCCACCGCCAATGATCACGAATCGCGAAGTCACTCCCGCAGACTACCGATCGGACGTACCCCGTCCGATCCATACCCGCCTCTGGCCAGCGCTCCGACCAGCCTGCGGGGATCGCCAAGCCGTGAGTTGGTCACCCTGACCATCGACAGTAGTTTTTTCTTCGAATGTCCGTCTCGAGCACTCCCAACCGCCCACTGCGGCATTTGATCGACCAGATCAACGGGATTGGACAATGAGCGCCCTTCTGGCAGCCGCGATGATGGTCGTGGTAGCCGCCTATGGGTCTCCATGGGTTGTCTTGACCAGGTCCCATGCCCGTCCAGCCAGGGCCATGGCGGTGGCACTCACTGGCGGAACAGCAAACCTTGCTCTGTCGGGTCTGTTGCTCATGCAGCTGCGAATACTCAATGTCGCCACCATTTTGGTCAGTGCCGGAATCCTGCTTCTGATTGCAGCGCTGTACTACCGCCGCAACCTCATCGGTGAAAAGGAAGCAGCAAGCCCCCTGAGCCCA
>JAUXGW010000036.1 GCA_030621865.1 Actinomycetes bacterium | reverse complement strand
ACGGCTGCACAAAGCTCCACCAGCGCGGCGGGTGGCGAGTCGGGATCCAGAGTCCACTCCCGGCGAGTCAGCGGAGAACCACCGCCGGCAGACCTCTCCCAGGCGATCACCTTCACCCCATCGCCGGCGGGCGCCAAACCCTGGAGTCGCCAGATCCGCTCGCCGGCACCCGAGATTGTGGGCATGGGGTTGTCAAGCAGCTCCGAAAATGGTGGAGACATCAAGATCTCGGTTTTCCAGGGCAGCGGAATCCCGACCGCGAGAATCCCGTCCCAGAAAAGGGCAGTTCCGATGGGATCCACCGCCAACGAACCGTGGGCGGAAGCACATCTCAACTTGGCGAGAATCAGGTCATCAGCCAGTTTCACGGCGCCACACTACCGATAGATCAGAGGTCAAACCGCCGCACGAACTGGCTGATCGGGATCTCAGGGGTCCACTCACCACATTGCGGATTCGTTGTTACTGCGCGGTAACCTGAGCGCGGAGGTTCGTGATGCGACTGCCGGCAGCGGAACGCCGAGAGCAGATACTTGACACCGCTCTGGCCGTGTTTGCGGAGCGCGGATACCATGTCGGGTCGATGAACGACGTCGCCGAGGCGGCGGGCGTGACCAAACCGGTTCTGTATCAGCACTTCTCGTCCAAACGGGAATTGTTCGTGGAACTGCTGCGCGAAACCGGCACCAGATTGCAGACACGGATCGCCAAGGCCACAGCGGAGGCCAGCAGCCCCAGGGAACAGATCGAGATGGGCTTCGACGCCTACTTCGACTTCGTGGGCAAGAACACGGATGCCTTCAGGATTCTGTTTGGCTCCGGAGCCCAGCGTGATCCCGAATTCGCTTCGTTCGCCCAGGAGGTGGAGCAATCCATCGCAGCTTCGATCGCCCAATTGATCGTCGTCGACGGCCAACCGGCCGCGGATCAGGAACTTCTCGCAAACTCCATCGTGGGCATGACCGAAGCGGCGTCCAGGTACTGGCTCGCCCAGGAACCCCGCGGCAACCTGAAGTTGGTCGGCGAACAGGTTGCCCGGCTCGCCTGGTTCGGCATGCGTGGAATCGACGCAGCAGAACTCACCTGACCCGCTACCGTTTGGGCGGTGAGCAACGATGATGCGTTCGAGGTAGTTGTCGAGATCCCCCAAGGTTCCCGCAACAAGTACGAAGTCAACCATGAGTCAGGCGAGATCTGGCTCGACCGCCACCTCTTCGTGGCGACCGTCTATCCCGCCGAATACGGGTTCTTTCCGGACACACTCGCGGAAGACGACGATCCCCTTGATGCGATGGTGCTGCTGGAGGATCCGACTTTTCCCGGGTGCCACATGAATGCTCGGCCAGTGGCGGTGCTCGAGATGGAAGACGAAGCAGGCCGGGACCTCAAGGTGCTGTGCGTGCCCTCGGGGGATCCGCGCTGGGCCAACATCCAGGACCTCGCGGACGTACCCGAATACCTGCTGGCGGAAATCAAGCACTTCTTCGTGGTCTACAAGGACCTCGAACCGGGCAAGGCCAGCCACATCGGCGACTGGATGGATCACCACGCCGCGCTGGATGCGATCGCGGACGCCAGACGGCGCCACGAAGAACACGTCAGATGATCGGGTCACCTCGGATGCTCGGGTCACCTGGGATGCTCGGGCACGTCAACGTCAACTGAGACGTCGCGCACCCGAATGGAGCGGCTCAGTACCTCCTTGACGGCTTCCTTGTCCCTCTCCGTGAGATTTCGGCCTGTGATGCTCCGTGGCCACCGCGATTCCATGAGAACCACAGCGAACTCGTTGCTGAGCAGATACATCAAGGACAGCAGGTAGACCCACGACAGCAAACCGAACACCACCACGAAGATCCCGTAGGTGTCCGAGGAGTTCAGAACGAAGCGGTCCACATACCAACCCCCGAGCCTCTGAAGCGCGGTCCATCCCACACCCACGAGAAGCGCCATCGGCAGAATGTTCACAAACGGGACCTTGCGCCGGCAGAGCAAGTACTGAAGCCCTATTGCACACAAAAACCCCGCCACGAAGGGAAACGCATAGGCGGCCAGCATCCGCGACGTTGTCTGGTCCGCAGTGAAGACGATGGTCGAGGCGCCGGAAATCAGGAGGCAGAGGCCCACCAACACTGCTCCCGGGATCGAACGAAGCTTCCTCCAGATGAACGGCGGCCGGTCGAACCGAGGTACACCCCAGATCGTGTTCAGCGCCTCCTGGAGCATGTCGAGCAGGCCGAGACCAGCCCACAGGGACAGCAGTATCGCAAGAACCACAACGACCGCGCTTCCCCCGATCTGCCCGGCGCCTTGAATCTCGGTGCCAACCACAGGAAGCGAGCCGAGGGCGGAGTCGATCAGTCGATCCCGCAATTCAGGATCATCGTCGAGCAGGAGTCCGATTACATTGACGAACGCCAGCAGCAATGGGAACAACGAGAAGAAACCCCGGTACGTGAGCAGCATTGCCAACTGTCCGCCCAGGTCTTCTCCATGTTTCTTGATGACTCCGTGTATGAACGCCACCGGCGGAATCCGTCGGTGGAGCGCGTCGACCTTGTCTGCGGTGCGGTCGATGAAGTTGGGTTCGCCGGCTTCCTCGGGTTCCTCGGAATCGGATGGATCTGAGTCGGTCGGGTCGGAATCGGATGGATCAGAGTCGGACCGGGATCCGCCGGACTGATCGTCTCCGGCAACCTGTTCGCTCGCCACCGGTTCACCGCCTCCCGAAATCGAGCGGTCCTGCCAAGGGATTCAGGCTGCTCAGAGACCTTGGGCAGGAGCGATGACCTGCTCGCCGAACTTTGCCAATGCCGCTTCAGGATCGGGGTCGAGAGCGAAGATGAATCCCGGTACGCCCAACCTGCTCACACCCTTCGCAGCCATCGATTCGACCGCCTTCAGCGGATCATCACCCCAGACGCCGGGATGTATTCCCGTGACTTCGATCGAGTCCGGATCCCGGTTTGAATCCTCGGCGCTGCGGCGCATCACCTGAATGAGCGTATCGATGTCACCCTCACCCGGGAAAAACCCGTCACCCAGTCGACCGGCCCTGCGAGCAGCAACCTCGGTGTGACCACCGATGTGAATCGGTACCCGGCCGTTGACCGGCTTGGGGTTCACCGACACTGCAGAGAAGTTCACGAACTCACCGCTGAACTCGGCGTGATCGGAGTCCCAGAGTGTGCGCATCGATTCGATGTGTTCATCGCTGCGGCGGCCCCGGCCCTCGAACGGGATTCCCAGGGCATCGAACTCCTCTTCCAGCCAGCCAACACCGATGCCGAGTTCCAGGCGGCCGCCGGAAAGGTCATCAAGTGTGGCCAGTTCCTTGGCCAGCACGAGCGGATTGCGCTGCGGCAGAATCAGGATGCCAGTGGCCAGACGGAGTTTCTCGGTGTGTGCAGCAACCCAGGTCAGCCAGATCAATGGATCCGGGAGCGGCGTGTCAGCAGCCATCGCCATCTTGCCCGAGGCGTCATAGGGGTACTTCGACTCGTAGCCATCGGGGTAGACCACATGTTCAACAGTCCAGACCGATTCGAATCCGGCGGCCTCGGATGCCTTGCCCATCGCCACTGCACCTTCCGCAGTGGCGAATCCGAGTGCGTTGGCGAACAACAATCCGAATTTCATGGGTCCCCCCTCAGGGATGTGGCGGAGCTGTGATCCCCACGCAATCGCTACTGATCAACGTGTGATCAGATACGGCCGAAGGCATCCACTCCGAGATGGTCGTAGCGGTAACCCACACACCGTAATTGGCCACGGCGCTGAATGGGTCCACGACGGGAGCCGACCCGTGACCGGATGTCACCAACCGGATTGCGCGGCCCGGCAACGACGTGTGGTGTCCCCGTGGCGTGCTAACTATGTGAGGTGGCAGAGGGACCCGACCGCGACACCACAATCCATAACGCCACAGCCCTTCTCGGCGAGCTGGTGGCCGGCCTTCCGGGCGGAGGTGAACCTCGTGATGGCCAGGTACAGATGGCGGAACTCGTCGCCGGAGCACTTAACGACGGAGAGCAGATCGCCGTCCGGGCGGGCACCGGCACGGGGAAGAGCCTGGCACTGCTGGCTGCGGTATCGGCGGCGCACAAGCGCACGATCATTGCCACCGCCACCAAAGCCCTTCAGGATCAGTATGTCGAAAAGGAACTCCCCCATCTGGACTCCGTGAAACCTCTTGACTGGGCCGTGGTGAAGGGCCGGGCCAACTACGCCTGCATGTTGCGGGTGTCCGAAACCAGAAGTCGCCTGGCCGGGGAACCACCTCCGCAGGAAGAGTCACTCTTCATCGAAGACGATCCCGAGCCAACCGAGGAATCGAGCCACTTGGCACAGGTTCTCGACTGGGTCCAGGACACCGAAGACGGCGACCTGTCGGAGCTTCCTTTCGAGATGGACTGGGAAACCCGGGACTGGGTGGCCACCGGTCCTGAGGGATGCCCCGGAGCAAAGCTGTGTGCTCATTCCGAGGATTGTTTCGCCGAGCGGGCCATCCAGCGCGGCCGGGAAGCATCAGTGGTCGTGGTAAACACCGCTCTGCTCGGAGCTGACCTGGTGGCCGAATCGGGTTTGCTCGGAGAAGCCGAGGCGTTGGTGCTCGACGAGGCACACGTCGCAGAAGACATCCTGTCATCGAGTTTCGGAGCTGAGATCTCGGCCCGCGACATCGAAGGTTTGCATCGCGCTGTTCGCTCGACTCTGAGCGGCGACGTCAAGGAGAAACTGGCCGGGGAACTGGCTGATGGAGAGGCCAGGCTCAGCCGGGAACTCGATCTGCTCGAAGGAGAGTCCTTCCCGGAAGGACTTCCGACTGGTAGCCGGTTGGCCGAGGTGATCACAGATCTCGCCATCACAACAGCGGCGATGCAGCAGGAAGTTCGCAGGCTGATCAAGGACAACGCAGGCAATCCGCGGGCGGAAACTGCTCGACGGATTTCCGACCGCGTGTTCCAGATGCTCAACCGCCTGATCGAGACCAGCGAGGACGACGCTCTCTACATCGAGGAGGGAAGCCGAAAGCTGAAGCGGGTGCCGATCGACGTCTCCGCGCTGCTGAAAGACATGGCGTGGGGGGATTCCGCAGTGGTGCTGACCTCCGCCACGTTGCCGCCCACACTCCCGGCGCGCATGGGATTCTCACCAAGCGCGCAGTACGCGGATGTCGGTTCGCCCTTCCACTACCGGGAAGTGGCAATGCTCTACGTGCCGCGGTTGCTGCGGGGAGTTCCATCGAGGGAGCGCACACCCAATCACCCGGACTGGCTCGACGAAGCCTGGGCCGAGGCATCCGGGATCATCGACGCTGCCGAGGGCCGCACTTTGTTTCTGTGCACCTCCCACCGCAATGCCCAGGAGTTCGCAGAACGGGCCAGGCAGGACTTGTCCTGGCCGGTTCTGGTCCAGGGGGATGCCCCGAAGTTGAAGCTGCTCTCCGAATTCTCGGCTGACCCTCACGCGGTGTTGTTCGGCACCATGGGCCTCTGGCAGGGAGTTGACGTGGTGGGCTCGTCATTGAGTTGTGTGATCGTGGACAAGTTGCCGTTCCCACGACCGGATGACCCGCTCTGGCAGGCCCGGGCCAAACACGCGCGCAAGGAGATCGCCCAGCGCGAGGGCATCTCGCCCGACGACGCCGGTTATCGGTCGTTCCTGGCAGTGCAGGTCCCCTACTCGGCCTCGATGCTCTCCCAAGGCGTTGGCCGACTCATCCGCAGCGCCACCGACCGCGGTCTCGTCATGGTTCTCGACCCACGCCTGGCAGAGAAGGCCTACCGCAAACAGATCCTCGCCGAACTGCCACCATTTCGGCGTTCCCGAACGAGGTCAGAGGCAATCGAGCATTTGCACGAATCGCTGGAGCTGGACGCCTGACCCCAATGCCGTTCAGCTAGGGGCCACTGATGGTCCAGGTGGGCGGGTTGTTCACGTTGCGTCCGAAGCTCCGGCCGTCGCCGCCTCGTAGACGTTGCCATAGACATTGTCCTCGCCCAGGCGGTCGATGACGCTGTCTTTGCGCAGGAGCTCCAGGACGTGGGGTTCCACCCTCGCAAGGCGAATGTCGATGTCGTGGCTCTGGGCCAGGTCGATGATCGTGTCCAGCTGAGCCGAGCCTTGCGAGTCGATGAACGGGACGGCCTCGAAGTCGATCACCGTGGTGTGCGGCCTGGGGTCAGCCGCCTCGAACAGCCCCCGCAGCCCGTCCTCGAACGCGTCCGAGCTGGCAAAGAAGAGTCCGCCTTCGAATCGGACGATGAGCACGCCGGGTTGCGTCTCGCCGTCGGCGTAGTTCTCGAGGCTGCGGAAGACCTCACTGTCCGGCTTGCGACCGAGCACCGGCATCGCCGGTGTCGTTGCCACGTAGATCAACCAGATGATCGACAGCCCAATGCCGATCATCACGCCCGGAAGCACACCGGCGGTCAGGACACCAACGATGGCGGCCATCGCGATCCAGAAATCGACCCGATCCACGTGGAAGAGCCGGCGCATTGCCGGGACGTCCATCATGCCGCCCACCACCGCCTCGATGATGATCGCGGCGAGGACGGGCATCGGGAGGTCGGAGAACAACGGGGCGAGCACCAGCAGGGTCGCCACGATGACGGCCCCGGTCGTGAGCGATGCGATAGGGGTACGGGCCCCGGCGGTGTCGTTGAGCGAGCTGGCCGACAGGCTGGTGGAAACGGGGATTCCACCCACGAGGCCTGATCCGACGTTTGCTGCCCCTTCGGCGAAGGACTCCTGGTTGATGTCGATCCGGTATCGGTGCTTGGAGGCGAACGAGCGGGCGTCGCCGGCAGTCTGTGAGAAGCCGATGAGCAGCAAGCCGATCGACGACGAGATGATCACCGAGATGTTGTCCCAGACGAAGTCGAGATCGGGGAACGCTATCGACGGCAGGCCTCGGGGGACATCGCCGACCAGTGCGACGCCCGCCTCCCCCAGATCGAGCGCCCATCCGGCAAGGATGCCGACCACGACGAGCACAAGCGCCCCGGGGACCTTCGGAGCCGCGTAACGGAGCCCGAAGATCAGCAGCAGCGACAGCACGCCCACGAGCAGCGTGGTGCCGTCGGTGCCGTCGAGACCTTCGACCCAGTCGGCCAGCAGACGCCACGAGTTCGAGCCGTCGGCTTCGGTGCCGGTGAGCTTGGGGAGTTCCGAGATCACCACCTGGATGGCGGCTCCGAACAAGAAGCCGGTGATAACGGCCTTGGAGAGGAACTCGCTGATCCAGCCCATCTTGAAGAGGGCGAGGAGCATGTACAGCAGACCTGTTACCAAGGTGATTGCGGCGACGAGCGCCACGGCATCGTTGCCACTGGTGAGTCCCGCGGTGATCAGTGCACCAGCGGCCACGGTGGCCAACGCGGAGCTCGGGCCCGTTGCGATCTGGCGGGATGTCCCGAACAGCGCATACAGGATTGCTCCCGCTGCCGCTGCATAGAGTCCGTTCTGGACCGGAACTCCGACAATGCCCGCATAACCCAGCGACTTGGGGACCACGAGCGCGGCCACAGTCACGCCGGCAATCAGGTCCGGCCGCAGCCAGCGTCGCTTGTAGTGCGGCAACCAGCCGATGATCGGGATCCACCGGGCAATGCCCGACGGCCCGGTGTCGGATGACTCGGCCGCTTTGCCTGCTGCGTCCGTTGACTTGTCCGACGCAGATTGATCCGACGGTCCGGCCATTCCATCCTCCTTGTAGGTGAATCCTCATGGATGAACGCCATGTCAGAAGACGCACCGTGAGAAGCAAACCGGAACCTAGCACTCCCCTTTTGGAGAGAAGGGAGAGAAGGGAACTGCCTTGATCGCGGTGCGTCCAAGGACGGGGACGAGCCGACCGGCATCGCCGGAAATGATCAGCCGGCCTCGCGGCAGGGACCGGGGATCCCCACTGTCGTGGACCTGAACGCCGTTTGATTCAGTGACCGCAGGCGGGCAAGCCACTCCGGGTACCCGCCCGATTGACCAAGAGAGGGCCTCAAATGCTCCGGGCACTCGGTATCGGCCACGAGCGCGTGCCAAGAGGCGACGATGGCGCTTCGGCGGCTCGCCGTCGGTCCGAACGCCGCGAAGGCGAACGTCCAGGCTTTGAAGCCGCCCACGGTGACGGCAGTGACTTCCACGTCACATCCCGCCCCGGCCATTGCCCGCGAGTTCGACGTGATCATGATCTCGTCGCCGTTCACCGAGAACCTGCGCTTGATGACGATCTTGTGGACGTCCACCCACGGCACCTGCGGGTCGCTCTCGATGAGACCCTCGGCAGGACTCCACTTTCGCCACACTTCCAGCCGACCCGCAATACCTGAATCCAGCACGAGTCCTTCTCCGACCGACCGCCGAACCTTGAGTTCCAGCGTCTCGCGAAATCGACGCTTCACACCCATCTCGCGCCGATCGTCCATCCGGTAGCTGTCGCATCGCTCCTCGACGATGCCGGTGGTGCCGGCACGGGTGAACCACGACTTCACATCGGGAGGGAGTTGTCCTTCGATGAACCAGCGGAGCTCGGTTGTGTCGACGACCGAACCCACACCGGCTGAACCCACACCCGCGACACGGTCTCCAATGCGCGCGGCCAGATTTCCCCGATGCTCGGGGACCTGCGCTACAAGTTTCGCGAGAGATTTGATGTGCGTATTCTCGTCAGCAGTTGCCAAGTCGGGCTCCCAACAATGCGACTCTATCGAAGGCCGCGTTGGCCGCGCCACGCGGGCTGTCGTGGCTGCGTCGCACATTCCCGCCCCGGATTCACCCTGCCTTGCTGGAATCCTCGCTGGCAACGGCGTCGTTGGCACCAGCCGACTTGTTGTCGCCCGAAGCAGAGAAACGGCTGTGCGCCAATCGGAGACCCCACTCCAGCAGGATCAGGAGAATTGCGTAGGTCGAACCGTTTTCGAAGCCGGCCTCTGCCAAACCCGAGCTCCACTGCTGGAAGTCCACCGAGTTCCGGCTGAAGATGGCCACCGACAGCAACGCAATCGGAATCATCTTCGCGAGCTCGTCGGCAGGTTCCTGCCATACGTACACGAGGATCCGCACTGCGGCCACGATCCCCGCCGAGATCGCGTAGATGTCCTCGAATTCCTGGCCTTCGATAACCGCTCCGCCGAGCACAGCGAGCACCAGCGCCGTGAAGACAACCACCAGCGGGATCGCAAGGTATTCCCACAGCGTCGTTGCCTTGTCCCTGTCGATCCTGGAGTTGCGTCGGTCCAGCGTGCGGCGGAACCAGCTGAGGCCGGCATCGCGTGCACGCAGAGTTCGGTAGAAGGCAAAGGCAAACAGCGAATACGCGACCATGCCAACGGTGACGCCCAGGAATATCCAGGTCGTTTCCTCGATCTGCACCAGTCCTCCATACGTCAGCGGGTTTGGTGAACTCTAATGCTCGGCGCGAATTCCCGGTTGCCCCTTGGAGTCGCTGATTTGGGGTATCGGTGGGTCCAGATGCCAGTTCGGCAGGGACCAGATCAGGGCGTTGTCCGAAATGAGGGCGCCGACAGGGGCGGCTGTGGTGGAATCGGGAGCATGGACGCAACCGATCTTCTCCTTGACCTGTACGGCCGCATCCCACCACTGGCAAAGTTGGCAGTCGACGGACTGGACGCAGCCGAACTACACCGCACTCCGGGCCCAGGAACCAACAGCATCGGCTGGTTGATCTGGCATGTGGGACGGGTCCAGGATCACCAGATATCCGAACAGATGGATGTCCCGCAGCTGTGGGTTGCGGATGGCTGGGCTGAACGCTTCGGGATGGAACCCGATCCGTGGAACATCGGGTTCGGACACACGGCGGAACAAGTCGCCGCCATACAACCAACCGGTCCGGACATCCTGCTGGCCTACCTGGAGGCAACACAGAGCCGGGCAGAAGAAATGATCTCCGACCTCGCGTCCGGAGATCTGGACCGGATCGTGGATGAAGGGTGGGACCCGCCGGTGACACTCGGCGCAAGACTCATCAGCATCGCTGATGACTGCCTGCAGCACGTCGGCCAGGCCTGCTACCTCCGCGGCCTGTTCAACGACTGAATGGCCGGACAGCGGTGAAACATCCGACCGGACGCGGCGAGGCGCTGGCCCGGTTCAGGAACCACCGCCTCGCATCAACCAACAAGCCGTGGACTGGAGCTACTCGATGCGCAGTCCGGAGATGGCACGGCTGATGACGAGCTGCTGGATCTGCTCGGTGCCTTCGAAGATGTCCATGATCTTCGCGTCACGGTGCCAGCGCTCCACCGGGTACTCACGGGTATAGCCGTAACCACCGAGGATCTGAATGGCTCGGTCCGTCACCCAAACCGCGGTGCGGCCGGCGTGGAGCTTACTCATCGAGCCTTCGGCGTTCTTGAATCCGCCACCGTTGCGACTGAGCCAGGCAGCGCGATAGGTGAGGAGGCGGGCGGCATCGATCTGAGTGGCCATGTCGGCCAGCATGAACGCGATCGACTGGTTCTCGATGATCGGCTTGCCGAAGGCAACACGCTCCTTGGCGTAGTCAAGGCTGTACTCATACGCCGCGCGGGCAATGCCAACTGCCATGGCTGCCACGGCCGGGCGGGTGGCTTCGAACGTCGCCATCGCCGGCTGCTTGCCCGAGGTCTTGCCCTCGACGGCCTCGCGGGCACGGGCCAACTTCTCGTCGAGCTTCTCCTTGCCACCCAGGAGGCAGGCACCCGGGATGCGGACGTCGTCGAGGACGACCTCGGAAGTGTGCGAGGCACGGATGCCGTGCTTCTTGTACTTCTGGCCCATGGAAATCCCCTCGGTCCCCGGAGGGATCACGAAGCTGGCCTGACCACGGCTGCGAAGGGTGGGATCGACGGTGGCGACAACCACGTGCACATCGGCAATGCCTCCGTTGGTGATCCATGCCTTGGTGCCGTTGAGCACCCATTCGTCCTTGGCCTCGTCGTACACCGCGCGGGTACGCAGTGAAGACACGTCCGAACCTGCGTCGGGTTCGGACACACAGAATGCTCCGAGCATCACGTTGTTCTCGTCGCCGTAGCACTGCGGAACCCATTCCATTACCTGCTCGGGTGTGCCGGCGGAGGCAATACCTGCGGCGGCAAGCCCCGAACCGAAGATCGACAAGCCGATGCCTGCGTCTCCCCAGAAAAGCTCTTCCATCGCGATCGGCAACGTCAGCGCGGTCGGGTCATTGAGAAGCGCACTGCTCATGAAGTCGAAGCTGTACAGACCGATCTTGGCGGCCTCCTGGACTATTGGCCACGGGAACTCCTCCCTTTCGTCCCATTCCTCCGCGGCAGGCCTGATGACGTTCTCGGCGAACTCGTGCACCCAGCTCTGTATCTGGAGTTGGTCTTCATTCAACTGGAGGGAGAAGTCACTCATTGATCTCACCGTCGGTCTCTCTCGCCAAATGGCGCAAAAACGTATGTTACCGATGAGTAGGTTACCCGTCGGTAACATAGATGCAAACCCGGGCAGACAGGGTAATTATGACCAGTCTTGAGGCATTTGCCACCGAAAAACGGGCTGGATTCAGGGGCGACGGACGGCCGTACCCTCAGCTGAGTCCTCCACCACCCAGCCGAGTTCGGTCAGTTCATCACGGAGTTCATCCGCGGCTGCCCAGTCCCGCTCGGCACGCGCCGCATCTCGCCGGGCGCACATCCCGGCAATGTCGGCAGGGATGTCCTCACCGACGCGACCGACCTCGAGGCCCAGCGCGCCGAGGATTTCCAGCACTGCACCCGCCACCGAGGCGGCCCCCGCCTCGTCACCGGAATCCAGGTGCCGATTGACCTCGGTGACACCAGTGAAGGCAATCGCAAGCGCTGCGGGAGTGTCCATGTCGTCGTCCATGCGCTCACGGAATTCGGTCAGCATCCCGGCTGCACGATTGTCCGGATCGCCTCCTGAACCGTCAGCATCCTCGCCAACGGTGCCGGCACCCGACACAGCCGAGCGCGGATCCAGAGCCAACTCGCCGACCCGGTCAGCGAAGGTGTCGAGTCGCCGCAGAGCCGCTTCGGCATTGGAGATCGAGGCCGCGGTCACCTCCACCGGAGAGCGGTAATGCGACTGCAGCACAAGCAATCGGTAAGCCCGCTGATCGTGTTGATCGAGAAGCTCGGTCAAGGTCGTGAAGTTGCCGAGGGACTTCGACATCTTCTCGCCACCGACCTCCACGAATCCGTTGTGTACCCAGTGGCGCGCGAACTCACTCCCAAGGGCAACTGACTGGGCACGTTCGTTCTCATGGTGGGGAAACGCCAGATCCAGTCCCCCACCGTGGATGTCGAATCCTTCACCCAGAAGGTCGAGGCTCATCACCACACACTCTGTGTGCCAACCAGGTCGACCATCTCCCCACGGTGATGGCCACGACGGTTCACCGGGTTTGGCGAATTTCCACAGGGCGAAGTCGGCGGCGCTGCGTTTCTCGCCACCAATGAGCTCACGGTCGCCGCCGCCGGCCAGAAGGTCATCAAGGGACTGATTCGCCAGGAGTCCGTAGTCACCCACCGAGGACACCGAGAGGTAGATCCCGTCGGAGGTCACATACGCCGCACCCGCATCGAGTAGTCGCCCGATCAGGTCCACCATCTCAACCACATACCGGGTGGCGTGGGGATCGGAATCCGGGCGCAGCACGGCGATGCTGTCCATGGCTTCCCACCAGACCTTCTCCCAGGTCTCGGCCACCTCGTCGCAGGAGATCCCCTCATCGTTGGCGCGGTTGATGATCTTGTCGTCGATGTCGGTGATGTTCGACACGTAGGTGACGTCCAGACCGCTCCAGATCAGGTACCTGCGGAGAATGTCGAAAACAAGGGCAAACCGGCCATGGCCAAGGTGCGGAGGGCCGTAGACAGTGGGACCGCACACGTACATCGACACCTTGTGAGGCTCGCGCAGCTGCAGCTCCTTGACGGTTCGGGACGCCGTGTCGAACAGGTGAATCACGTAGTGATCCTAATGGGATCCCGGATTCCCCAGAACAGCTCCGCACCCTCCGTTCAATCCACCTTCCGGCGCCGGGCAGTCGACCACTACCCTTGCGGACGTCATGCCAGCAACACCTCCCCAGCCCCTGTCGAATCGCGAAGTCCCCGACAAACCCAGCCTGGACGGCCTGGATGAGCGCTGGGCCACCGCGTGGGAAGACAACAGCACCTACACGTTCGACCGCGCCGCGGAGCGGGAATCCGTTTTCTCCATTGACACGCCGCCGCCAACCGTCTCGGGCTCACTGCACGTCGGCCACGTCTTCTCCTACACCCACACCGACACAATCGCCCGCTTCGAGAGGATGAACGGCAAAGAGGTCTTCTACCCGATGGGTTGGGACGACAACGGACTCCCCACCGAACGTCGGGTGGAGAACTACTTCGGCGTGCTGTGCGACCCAACCGTTGCCTACAGCGCGGATTTCTCAGCGCCCGAGAAACCGGCGAAGCGGCGAGATGACTTCGAACGGGTCAGCCGGCCCAACTTCATCGAACTCTGCGAAGAGCTGCTGGTTGTCGACGAGAAAGCCTTCGAGGATGTCTGGCGCAAACTCGGGCTCTCGGTCGATTGGTCAATGACCTACGCCACGATCGACGAGAAGAGTCGCCGCATTTCCCAGCGTGCCTTCCTGCACAATCTCGCACGGGGCGAGGCCTACTCATCCGTCGCTCCCAGCTTGTGGGACGTCACTTTCCAGACGGCCGTGGCCCAGGCGGAACTCGAAGACCGTGAACTGCCCGGCGCATACCACAAGCTCGCGTTCGCCCGCCCGGATGCCAATCCGGTCCTCATCGACACAACCCGCCCCGAACTGGTCGTGAGCTGTGTCGCCCTGGTGGCTCACCCGGATGACGAGCGGTACAAACCGCTGTTCGGCACCACCGTGATCACCCCGGTATTCAACATCGAGGTTCCGGTTGTCGCCCATTCCCTGGCCGAGCCGGACAAGGGCACCGGCATCGCGATGATCTGCACCTTCGGCGACCTCAATGACGTCATCTGGTGGCGGGAACTGGATCTGCCGATGCGCGCCTGCCTGGGCAGGGACGGTCGCTTCGAAGCCGATACCCCCGAGTGGCTCACCAGCGATTCCGCGAGGGAGTCATACACCCGGATCGCACGCAAGGGTGTTGGCGGAGCGCAACAACAGATGATCGAGATGCTCTCCGAATCGGGGGACCTGGTCGGAGATCCCGAGAAGATCAAGCATCCGGTCAAGTTCTACGAAAAGGGCAGCAAGCCCCTCGAAATCGTCACTTCGCGCCAGTGGTACATTCGCAACGGCGGTCGCTCCGACGAACTGAAGGACGCCTTGGTTGAGCGCGGATCCCAGATCAACTGGCATCCCGACTACATGCATCACCGCTTCGACAACTGGGTCCGCGGACTCAACGGGGACTGGCTGGTTTCGCGCCAGCGGTACTTCGGAGTTCCGATTCCCGTCTGGTATCGACTGAACGACGAAGGCGAACCCGACTACGACGATCCGATCGTCGCCGACGAGGAATCGCTGCCCGTTGATCCGCAGGCAGAGTGCCCTCCGGGATACACCGAGGACCAGCGCGGGGTTGCCGGAGGTTTCGCCGGCGATCCCGACATCCTGGACACTTGGGCCACGTCGTCGCTCACTCCGCTGATCGCCTGCGGTTGGCAGGAAGATCCGGATCTCTTCTCCCGCACATTCCCCATGAGCCTGCGCCCCCAGGGCCACGACATCATCCGGACCTGGCTCTTCTCCACCGTGCTCCGCAGCCACTACGAGTTCAGTGATGTGCCTTGGGCGGACACTGCGTTGTCAGGCTGGATCCTCGACCCGGACCGCAAGAAGATGTCGAAGTCCAGGGGCAACGTTGTGGTCCCCACCGACTTGCTCGAGCGATTCAGCCCCGACGCCGTGCGTTACTGGGCCGCATCGGCGCGGCCCGGAACGGACACAGCCTTCGATGAATCACAGATGAAGGTCGGTCGGCGGCTCTGCATCAAGTTGCTGAACGCCTCCAGGTTCGCAATCGGCTTTGCAGTTGATGCCGACACCGGCAAGGTCAACACCACCGACGGATCGGACATCACCAACCCGCTGGATCTGTCGATGCTCTCCGGATTGGCCGACCTCGTTGACGAGTCCACGGCTGCATTCGAAGCGTTCGACTACGCCCGGGCCCTGGAGCGTACCGAAACCTTCTTCTGGGCATTCTGCGACAACTACCTGGAACTCGTGAAGGTTCGCGCCTACGGCAACGCCGGGGACCCCGGCACCAAATCTGCGATTGCTGCGCTCGAGTTGGCGCTGTCCACACTCCTGCGACTGTTCGCCCCGTTCCTGCCCTTCACCACCGAAGAGGTCTGGTCCTGGTGGATGGACGGCACCGTTCATCGCAGCGTCTGGCCGGAGTCGGCAGCAATCCGCGCCACCAGCGGATCGAGAGACGGGGCGGCACTTGAATTGGCCACCACCGTGCTCGGGGAGATCCGCGGTGCCAAGTCATCAGCGAAGGTCTCG
>JAUXGW010000060.1 GCA_030621865.1 Actinomycetes bacterium | reverse complement strand
TACTTGTCGAAGTCGAGTCCGAACAGGTCGATCGCGTTGCCGCGCACGAGCTTGCTCTGGATGTCGTGCGGCAGGTCACCCATCAACTTCTGGGCGACCTCCTTGGATGCCGGCCAGGTGGAGTCCGAGTGTGGATAATCCGTTTCGAAGCAAGCGTTGTTGATTCCAACCTTCTCGATGTTCTCCAGCCCGTAGATGTCATCGAAGAAGCAGCCGTAGATCTGCCTGTAGTAGTACGTGCTCGGTGGCTCGGGAACCTTGTCGCCGATGCCACCCCAACCACGGTTCTCCTCCCAGACCTTGTCGGCGCGTTCGATGATGTAGGGAATCCAGCCGATCTGGCCTTCCGAGTAGGAAAGCTTCAGGTTCGGGAAACGAACGAGCACACCCGAGAACAGGAAGTCCGTCATCGACGCCATGGCGTTGTTGAACGTCAGCGTGGAGCCGACCGCAGCGGGGGCGTCCGCAGATGTGGAAGGCATCTTGGAGCTGGAGCCGATGTGCATGTTCACAACGGTGCTGGTCTCCGCACAGGCCTCGAACAGCGGATCCCAGTAACCACCCGGATCGTGGATCGAGGGCAGTCCGAGGTACGGAGGAATCTCGGAGAAAGTCATGGCACGAACGCCTCGGGCAGCGTTTCGACGGACCTCGGCAGCAGCGAGCTGCGGATCCCAGAGCTGCACGATGATGCAGGGAATGAGGCGGCCACCAGTGCCATCACACCACTCTTCGACCTGCCAGTCGTTGTAGGCCTTCACGCAGAGGTCGGCCAGTTCCTTGTCCTCGGCCTCATAGAAACGCTGACCGCAGAACCGCACGAAGCTCGACGGAAACGCCATCGAAGCCTCAGTCCAGTTGAGGTCCATGTCGGCGAGGCGGGCGTCGCGGTCCCAGCATCCCTTGCGCATTTCTTCGTAAGTGATCGGAACAACCTGTACCTCGTCGCGGTCGAAGCCGGCAGCGGCTTCCAGACGGGTCAGCGGAAGCTGAAGATCCTCGAACTGCCACCAGTCACCCTCTTGGCCGTTCTCGTCGGGTTCGAAGTCAAAAACTCCACCGACGAAGGTCATGGTGCCCTTCTGACGGAAGGACTTCGGACCGCGCTCCTTGAACTTCTCCGGAAGTCGGTCCTGCCACACGCTGGGTGGCTCGATCACGTGGTCATCCACCGAAACGATTTTCGGCAGTTCCCACTCTGTTTTCGCAGCGTTTTCTGTGTCGGCCATCTGTCGATCCTAACGCCTGACTGGAACGTGTTCTAGTTAGCGGGCCGGGAGTGCAAACGGGAATCCGGGCCAATATCCGGTTCCTCGGGACTGGCCCCGTCATTTGGCTTCGAATGCGTCCGGGTCGATCAGCGAACCCAGCACCGGATCCATCTGGCTGCTCGAAAGCAGCGTACCGCCGTCCATGACCAGGTTCTGGCCGGTCATGTATCCGGAATCCGGCGACAACAGGAAGCTGATCACGCCCGCGACATCTTCCACCGATCCCAACCGGCGGCTCGGAGTGCGGCGCTCGAGTCCGCGCCTTGTCGACGGATCTCCGGCGAGCATCTCGTTGAGTGGAGTACGGATGAAACCGGGCGACACGCAGTTCACCCGCACCGACGGCGCCCATTCCAGCGCCGCAGAACGGGTCAGTGCGATCACCGCGGCCTTGGCAGCCGAGTACGGCGCCTCTCCCTGAGTCGGCCGGACGCCCGAGACGCTCGCCATGTTCACCACTGCCCCACCCGATTCGCGCAGATGCGCAGCACAAGCCCGCAGGCAGTTGTAGGTGCCGGCCACGTTCACCCGCCAGATGAGGTCAACCTCCGCGGGTGTGTACTCCTCGAGTCGTTTCAGATTCCCCACACCGGCGTTGTTCACCAGGGCGTCGATCCGGCCGAATCGCCTGACCAGCGACGCAACAGCCGCCTCGACCCGGGCGGGATCGCCAACATCGACCACAAGGGCAATCCCATCGACCTCGTTGGCAACCCGACGTGCGCCGGCAACGTCACGGTCAGCAATCCCCACATTCCAGCCCTCGGCACGAAGGCGGCGACAGGTCGCTTCGCCGATCCCGGATCCACCACCTGTGACCAGAACGACCCTGTTGGCAGTGTCCTCCCCCTTGGCAGTGTCCTCCCCGTTCTCGTCGTTCTCGTCGGCGGCATTGTCGTCGGGGTACTCACCTCCCGGTTGGTCCAGGTGTTCAGGGATATCGCCGGCTTCAGATCCGCTCAACATGGCTTGATCGTTGCACAACTGGGCGGAAGTGGACCCGCTGGTGTCGCCAGTCTGGGTAGTGTCAACATCGTGAACGACCGACTCGATTCCCAGACCCAGCTGAGATCCGTGGTGATCTTCGCCAGTTGCACCGACAGCCAGATCCAGGAGATCGACAGCGTGGCCGACGAGGTGAGCGTCGAAGCCGGTCGAACGATCATCCAGCAGGGTGATCTCGGTCAGGAGTTCGTGCTTGTGATCTCGGGGGAAGCCGACATCGTGAAAGACGGCACGGCCGTGGCCACGATCGGCCCGGGAAGTTATTTCGGTGAGGTCGCTCTGCTCGAATCAATCACTCGCACGGCATCGGTGATCGCCAAGACCGACATGACACTCCAGGTGATCGACCGCCGCGGTTTCAACACGCTCCTCGACGACCTGCCGACACTTTCACGGGCAATGAGCCAAGGCCTGGCCCGCCGATTGTCAGAAGTCGAAGACGAGAACCACGACCTGCGCGTGCAGATGTCGGCCGACTGAGCCACCACAGGGATGACTGCGGCAATTCCGCCCAAAGCCGTCGCTTGGGGCATGCAATTGCCCGTGCAGTCGAAGTCCACGAGTTTCGCTCAACCCTGGGAAACATCGGCTGGTCCCGCTGAACTGGCTCATGTCGTGCGGGCCGCCGACCGTGCCGGGGCCTTCTATGTGGGCGTGTGTGACCACATAGCAGTGGATCGCTCATCCTCCGAAGCAATGAGCACCACCTGGTACGACACCGTTGCCACACTCGGCTGGATCGCCGGGATGACCGAATCAGTGCATTTGCTCTCGCATGTCTATGTCCTTCCGTACCGTCATCCGTTGGCAGTGGCCAAATCCTTCTCCACCCTCGATCAACTGTCCGCCGGACGGGCGATTCTCGGTGCCGGGGCGGGCCACCTGGAGACAGAGTTCCGGGCGCTGGGCCTTGACCACGCGACTCGCGGGCAGGCGGTCGAGCCCGCTTTGGAACAGATCCGGAAGGCGTTCGCTGACGAATACGTACAGGTGCAAATCTCTGGCGAGACACTGGAGATGGGCATCCAACCCCGACCAGTGCGCCCTGGTGGTCCGCCGATCTGGCTGGGCGGATCGTCCAGAGCCGCCATTACCCGGGCTGCACTGCTGGGTGACGGCTGGCTGCCGCAGGGTCCACCCAAGATGGGTACCCGGGCAGCAATCGAGATGATCCGCGAACTCCGCTCATCGGCCGGACTCCCCGCACAATTCGACCTCGGAGTGTTGGTCGGTCCGGTTCACATCGGTGAACGTCGTGACGGAATGGATCCCCACACCCTCTTCGGCAGCCCTGAAGAGATTGCGGAAAGTCTCTCGAAACTGCCCCTGCGGGGCATGAATCAGCTGCAGTTGCGGTTCATGGGAGATTCGGCGGCGGAGTACGCCGACCAGGTCGTACGTTTCGGTGCCGAGGTCGCTCCCCTGCTCCCCGAAGCCGCCTTGCCGTAACCCGTCTCCGCCGTGGCCGACCGCTTCCGTGGTCCCACGCCGGGGCCGACCAAATCCGAGCTTTGCGGGATAACGGTCACGAGTCAGACGACTTGATCGCGACCAGGTCAGGATCAGGCTACGAAGTGGCCGAAACGGCCTCGCGCAAGACGGACTCGATCGACGCGAAATCCTCGCCCGCTGTCGAACACACGATCCGGCTCACTCCGAGTTCGGCCAACTCGGCGACAGCGGTGGGAGTTACTCCGGAGGCGCCCAGTGTGACGCTCAGTTCCAGTGCCTCTGGATCACGACCGGCACTTTCCGCTGTGGCCCGAGCGAGATTCCAGCGCTCGGTCAGGGTTTCGTTGTCCAGACCCAGCGGGTGAAATCCGTCGGCGACGAGACCGGCGCGTCTGGCCGCCGCCGGGGAGTGTCCACCAACGTGGAGGGCAATCGGAGCCACGGGGCGGGGAAAGACGTGCATGGGATCGAAGGAGAAGAACTCACCGGCAAAACCAGCCGGGTCATCCTCGAGGGCAACACGCAACGCCTGGAGCATTTCGGTGGCCTGCTTTCCGCGTCGGGAGAAGTCGGAACCAGTGGCTTCTATCTCCTCGCGCATCCAGCCGACACCGAAGCCCGCTGAGATACGGCCCTCGGAAAGCACCGAGAGAGTGGCAAGTCGCTTGGCGAGTATGAGCGGATGATGATGCGGCGCCACCAACACGCCGGTTCCAAACCGAAGCTTGGTGGTCCTGGCCACCAGGAACGCCGTGAGGTCCAGTGGATCCGGGATCGGGCAATCCGACGGGAGCGGCATCTGACCCGAATCGCTGTAGGGATACTCCGCCGCATACTCAGCGGCGATGCCAACGTGCTCGACCAGATAGAGGGACTCAACTCCAAGTCCTTCAACCATCTGGGCGAAATCGGTCATCCACGCCGGGTCACCGACAACTCCGGCGCGGTACGGCGGAAGAACACCCAGATGCATGTGCCGACCGTAGTCGGCCAGCATTCTCGTGGTGCTCGCCCCGGAATCTGCGGCATCGACCTCAGAAGAAGAGTTGCCTGCCGGAATGGAACCCCTCGGAACGGAACCAGTCGGTTGAAATTCAGTCCGCTGAGAGTCGGTCTGCCGACAGTGGCCGGCAACTCGGATCGGGACCGGAAAGCCTCAGGTTTCTGCGACCTCGAATGTGCCGACCATCCCGAGGGCTGTATGGGGTTCCCCAGATACCTCATCGATGAGGATGCACTGGAACATGTAGGTCCCAGCCTCGGGGAAGGTCATGGTGGCGCCACCCTCTTCACCTTTGGCGATCGCGGCGACCTCGCCGAGAGCATCACCGTCGGGAAGCAGCACCTCGAATTCATGCGCCTGTGGCCCTGAGTTGGTCATTTCGAAGCGGATCGTCTCGCCAACCTCGATGTCGTCCAGATCCAGCCCGTCGTAACCGAAGTCGTGGGCATCGAAGGTGACCGTGCGATCAGCCGTCGCGTCTTCGGGGCCACCTTCGCCCACGACCACGAACGATGTGTTGATGCCCTCACCGGACATTCCCGGCTTGCACGAGACCTCATAGTCCCCTGCAGCGAGGTCCACCGTGAGTGTTCGGCTGGTGCCAGTGGTCACGTTCTCGACCTCGCTGACCACATCGCCGTCGGCCTTGAGCACATAGAGCTCATTGACCTCGTCTGCATCGTTGGAAAACTTGAACGCCACTGTGCCGGCGTCGATCTCCGTCGAGTCGAGTTCGCATGCATCGTTCGTACCAACCACACCCACGGTCTGATCTGCGTCACCGCTTGAGCATGATGCTGCTACCAGAACGAACGCGATCAAGGCAGCTCCCGTGAGGGAAAGGTTCACCCGCTTCATCATTTCTCCATCCAGGATTGTTGTCAGGGCCCCGAGCGGTCGCTCAGGAGCTCCGAACGCCGTCCGCCGACGCGAGTTTGCTGTTCTCCAGCCGGGGCATGGCCGGCCGGGTACGCACAACCTGATCGCCCGATCCCTGCACAAGCTCCTCGGAGTCCACAGGTTTCTTGGAGTCCACAGACTCGACACCAGATGCGCTACGAGCGGGCAGCAGGAAGAGAGTCATAGTGGGAATCAGGTAAAGAAGATATGCAGTGACCTCGAGCACCGTCATTTGCGGAGCGAAGTTGAAGATGCCCTTCATCAAGGCTCCGTAGATGGACGTGGCGTCATACCACTGGAGATCGATTGCGAGATTGTTGAGACCCGGAAGGATCGCGGCCTCCTGGAGATCGTGGATCCCGTAGGCGAGCACGCCGGCGGCGATCACGATCAGGGCAGCACCCGTGACCTTGAAGAAGATCTGGAGGTTGAGGTGCACAGCACCCCGGTAGATCAGCCCGCCGATCACAACGGCGGTGAGGATTCCCAGCACGGCACCGATGGCCGGGCCGGCACCCGCACCTTGTGCCTGGAAGGTCGGATACAGAAACATTGCTGTCTCCAGGCCTTCACGGCCGACGGCAAGAAAGGCGGCGAGAGCGATGGCGATGGCACCGAACTCCAGAGCCACCTGCATCTTGTCCTCGAGCTCACCCTTGATCGTGGCTGAAGCCTTCTTCATCCAGAAGACCATCCAGGTGACGAATCCGACGGCCACGATCGAGAGGATTCCGCCGAACGCCTCCCGGGCCTCGAAGGTCATGTTGGCCGAAGTGAAATGCAGAACGGCTCCGAATCCCAAAGACAGGGCAATTGCGATCGCTACGCCGCTCCAGAGGGCCGGCAGTCGGTCCCGGTGCCCGCTGCGGACCATGAAGGTGATGAGGATGCCGACCACCAGCGCGGCCTCGAGGCCTTCTCTCAGTCCTGTGAGGAATGTTTGCAGCACTCCGGTCTCCGTTCGCCCGCCAACACATCCGGATCATCCCGCCATTGCGGGCCGACCGTGTCCCCGACGCCTACTCTTCCGACGTTCGGGTTCCCGACGCCCGTGTTCCAGACGTCCTGGTCCTGATCAGCTGGTTGGTCTTGATCAGCCGGCAGTCGCCATTGGCGAGCACCTCTGATCAATGTTGGATACGTAACTTTCTATCTGATGATAAGCAACCCTAACACCGGGCCTGAGGATGTCAATACTCTGGCGACATCGCTTGTTGGGGCAGTGGTCACAATCACGGCTGCGGTCGCGGTCACGCATCGCGGAACGCACGAGTTCGCAGCACTTGCTGGAACCGGAATGACGGCCTGGCTGGAATCCGGCCACAGCCTGGCCGACCCGCGAGAGAACCCAAATGGGCTGGACAACTCAACAAGCTGGATAACTCAATAATGCTGAAAACCCAATGAGGCTGAGAAGCAACCGAAACGGACGTTCAGCGCAGCCGTTCGCGAAGGTCTGCCTCGGCATGAGCCAGCAACCCTGCTCCGGTGGTGCCGGCCGCCGCATACGCCACTCCCACGGTGACCGGGAACGACACTGCCGAGTCCCCCAACTCCACCGGCAGGGCAAACCCGGCCTGGATGCGCTGGTGAATCACGCTTGCATCCACTGGTTCAATCGCGTTTCCCATGAACGCGAACACTCCTGGAGAGACAAGCGCAAGCACATCGTCATCGCGGGTGATCATCCGTAGCCTGTCAGCGACCTCGAGTACGGCCAGTTCGGCGGCCGGTCCCTTGTCAGCGAGGAGATCCCCGTAGCCGTTGATGGCCACCGTGAAGATCGCGGGCAGGTCGCCCGCGATCAACAGGGCATCCGCGGCCGTGACCAGTTGCATGCGATCCGGCAATTGATCACGCATGCGATCCGGCAATTGATCATTCATGTGGCAACTGATCATTCATGGTTTGAATCCCTTCAGATTCAATGGTGACCGGTATTTGGTGGTCACCTTCAATTTCAATGGTCACCTTCAATGTCACCGTATCGGTACTCCCGGCTGACGCGTCGGCGAACATCGTGCCCAACCATGGGGCCCGGACGGATCAGTCGGGTTCGGTACCCCAGATGCCGACGAAGCTGACCATCTCGCCGGGGTAACCGCCAAGGTTGTGGCTCAGAGCCAGACCGCGGTCTGCGGTGTCGATCTGACGATCAGCGGGTGCTTCCTTGCGGAGCTGCAGCCAACACTCGAAGAGCATGCGGAGTCCGGAGGCACCCACAGGGTGACCAAAGGATTTCAAGCCACCGTCAGGGTTCACCGGGAGGTCCCCGTGAAGGTCGAAGCGTCCCGCCTCGCAGTCCTTCCAGGACTCGCCGCGCTCGGAGAACCCGAGGTCCTCCATGAGCACCAACTCGGTGGGTGTGAAGCAATCATGCACCTCCGCCATCGCCAACTCCTTCGACGGGTCGGTGATGCCGGCCTGGGAATAGGCATCGTCGGCGGCCCACTCGCACTCGGGAAAGTGGGTGTAGTCGTAGTCCGGATCCAGCAGACCCGAGCCGTTGCCCGCAACCATGCTGAGGGCCTTCACGTAGATCGGACTGTCCGTGTATTTGTGTGCGTCCTCGGCACGCACCACGATCGCCGACGCAGCGCCATCGGCCACACCTGCGCAGTCGAACACGCTGAGCATGCCTGCAACTTCAGGCATCTTGCAGATCTGATCCACCGACATTTCGCGGCGGAACTGTGCTCTTTCGTTCCGGGCACCGTTGTAGTGGTTCTTGCTGGCAATTCGGGCGAGAGTGCGACGCAACTCAAGAGGATCCACGCCGTACTTCTCGGCATACGCCGGAGCCACCAGAGAGAACATCGCTGCCGCGGTGAGCGTCCTCTGGGTTCCATCAGTCGGGATGGGGAACGCATTGAGGCCCTGGAACCCTGAGTCCTTGACCTTCTCCACGCCAACCGCCGCCGCCATGTCATACGCTCCGGACGCCACCGCGTAACAGGCCTGTCGAAGTGCTTCAGATCCCGTGGCGCAGTAGTTCTCCACACGGGTCACCGGCTTGCCCTGGAGCTTCAGCGGAGCCGCAAGGGTCACACCGGACATGCCGGACTGGGCGGTACCGAGCCACCAGGCGTCGACGTCATCCTTGCGGACTCCCGCAGATGCCAGGCCTTCTTGAACCGCGTCGACCATCAGGTCATCGGTGCTGCGGTCCCAGTGTTCCTTGAATGCGGTACAGCCCATGCCGATGATGGCTACGCGGTCCTTGATTCCGTGACTTCCCATCAGATGACTCCAGTCTCGTTGTCGGCCGACCCATGAGCGGGGCGGGCTTTCCAGAAATAGTTGGCGATGCCGTCGGACGTGCTGATCCGACGGAAGGTCATCTCCACAGCCATGCCGATGAAGACATCTGCCGCGAGTACATCTGTGAGTTCCACAGGCAGCCGGCCGCCGCCCTCGAAGTCACAGACCGCAAAAATTGTTGGCGGTGAAGGTGAATATGCCAGCGAGTCGATCGTGAACGTGGCGACCTTGGCCCCTGTGTCAGCCATCGGGGAGGTTTCCATGTCGTCCACGGCGCCCCCCACAAAACTGACCCGGGCCGGCGGCATGTGGACTGCACCTGACTCGCGGTCCGTGGACGCCACGAAGCCGTATTTCCAGTCGAGGCGACGCTCTGCCGCGGATGCGGACATACGAGCGGGCTCCGGCCGATTAGGTGGCTGCACCGGCAGAACGCCGCGCCATTGGAGGTACTTGGCGTAGCTCAGCGAGTCGTCGCCAGACTCCAGTTGCTCCTCAACGGTTGTCAACTGGGCGGCCTGCCCGGTGGAACGGAACACGAATACGTCCGCGCCATCGGCCATGGAGACCAGCGCAAAGACCTCACCAGCGGCTGCCAACTCGTTCAGGCGAGCCAGCATCAACGGAGCGTGGGCGGCCCCTGTGAAACCAACGGAAGCAGCGAGCGTGTCGACCACCTCCACACCGGCCGCGCCAAGCTTGCGGGACATGGCAGCGCCCGCCCGGGCATGCGGACCAACGATTGCCACCTTGGCAATCTGATCCTCCTCGACTCCGGCATCCTTGAGGGCAGCGGTCCAGGCAGTCTGTGCGAGATCCGCATAACGCTGCTGACCGAAACGTTCTTCCCATGCATGCATCCGTTGCTCGCCAGGGGCACGCCAGCGATCGAGAAACTCCCTCGTTGCCGATGCAGAGCCCAGGTACTCCGCGGTGAGTGGGCCTGCGGAATCGTCACCAACCAGCACTGCCGCACCTGCGTCACCACCCGTGGACTCATCGGTTCCACCAGCCAGTCCGGTGCGCACATCACCCGCGAGAACGAGCACGGACGGGTCCTGGCTCCGCAGGGCAGACCGCAGCGCCGCGTTCGCCCCGCGCAGGCCGGGTCCGGCGTCCGCAGCCATCACGTCAACACCCAGGCGCAAGGCAGCGTGGGCGATGGGCGCACTCGTCTTCTCCGCGTATGAAGAAGACGTCGTGGCGAACCACAGAGCCGAAGGTTCGCCAGAACTCACCCCGAGGACCTGCCTGCCTGCCGCCACGGCCATGGTGAGGCCGTCTTCGTCATAGCCCGCAACCGTGCGCGTGCCCTTGCCCTGATTGCCGCCGAGAACTTCTGCCACGCTGGAACGATCGAGTCGCCAATGTGGGAGATATCCGGCTGCACTGATGAGACCTCGCATCGAAGAAGATTACGACACAATCTGACGCCCCGTCAGATCGCTTCGCCAGGATGCTTGACCTGAATCTGAACTGCGTTCAGAATAGTTCTGTGGCAAACACCGGCAAGCGAGCCCAGAATCGGATCGACCGCAGCCTGGCGATCAACGAGGCCGCGCTGCAGATCCTTGCCGACGAAGGTATCGGCGGACTCACGATGCACAAGGTCGCAAACCGGGTGGAGTGCGCCGTCGGAACCATCTACACCTACTTTCCCTCCAAGTCAGTTTTGCTCGCCTCGCTCCAGGTGAGCGCGATCGAGGTTCTGACCACCAGCTTCAAGGAAGCGAAGGCCCTCTGGAGTGAAGCGCTGAGCGATCTCGACTGTGGCGAAGCGACCCAGCGAGTCGAGTCCATGGCCCGGATGATCGCCATGGCCAGACTGTTCGTCGCCTGGCCCGAGATACATCCTCGGGACTTCGATCTGCTCCAGATGTTCCTGACCACGCCCGGACATTCAATCGACCCGGATGACCTCGACCCGATTCTGCCGCAGGTGTTGACGATGATCTTCGACGTCAGCCAGTTCGTGGAAGACACCGTTCAGTCGGGTGCAATCCATCGATCTGAGGATCCGGCTGACGACACTCTCGCCCGCACTTTGCGCTGGGCGGCAGGTCTCGATGGCTCCATACTGATCGGCGGAGTGAGCGCTCCGGTTGAATCAGTGAATCCAGAAGCCTTCGGTGTGACTCAGATGGTCGTCCAGACGACAACTGAATTCCTTGGTTCCTGGGGTGCAGATTCCGGCGAAATCGCGATGGCTCTCGAGGCGGTGAAGACCGCGGAGGACCGCAAAGAACTCCTCCCGGTCCCGTCATGAGCATCTGGTTGCTTCCGGTGCTGACGTTCGCCGCGGGATTCAATCTCTGGTTTCTCTTCGAGTACCTCCTTCATCGTTTTGCCATGCACGAGCTCCATGGCAAAGGGATCATGAGCCGCGAACACCTCGAACACCACGTCAAGGCGACTTGGAGCTTCGACTTCACCCACATCCTGAGCTG
Source organism: Actinomycetes bacterium (assembly GCA_030621865.1). Taxonomy (GTDB): domain Bacteria; phylum Actinomycetota; class Acidimicrobiia; order Acidimicrobiales; family Microtrichaceae; genus JAHRAZ01. The sequence continues at coordinate 725 of JAUXGW010000060.1, read as the reverse complement.
GCTCGGAATTGCCGTGGTCGGCGGCGCAATCTGGTTTCCACTCGGGTACTTGATCGGAGGACCGGCCGCCGGAATCACCCTGTCGATCGGATGGGCCTGCGGATACGCCTTCTATGAATATCAGCACGCGGCGTCACACCTTCGCCCACCGCGGAACTCCTATGAGCGTTGGGTTCGCAAGAATCACTTCGAGCATCACTTCGGCAAACCGATGTCGAACCATGGAGTGAGCATCGGCCTGTGGGACCGGGTGTTCGGGACTCAGGAAACCCCAGAAGTGGTCCGGGTTCCCCGCCGGCTCGCTGCCGGCCTCGACTGGCTGCTCGATGAGCACGGCGAACTCCGCACTGAGTTTGCCGAGGATTACGAACTCGTCGGGTCCTTCGACACCAGCGAGCGCCAGGCCGGCATTGACCGAGCGAAAGCGTTCGCAAGCACCGCTCCCGACGCCTGACTGGGCGCCTCAGTACCTGGCGCCTCAGCGCCGCCGGTCTGCCGCCACTCTGCCGCGAGGTCCGACGCGGATTTCCCGGCCGTACATTCAGCCCCGTTCACTTCCACGCTGGTTCAACTCGACGGAACGGACGAGTCGATTTGGTGACCGGCGCGGTCGGTCCAACAATGGTTGGATGCATCTGGGAGAAACCGCCAACGATCAAGCGATCCCATTCGGCAAACCCCTGGACGGTGTGCGCGTGCTCGCTGCGGAACAGATGCAGGCGCTG
>JAUXGW010000232.1 GCA_030621865.1 Actinomycetes bacterium | reverse complement strand
CAGTACGCGGACCTGCCGCCCCAGGATCTCGGCGCCCTGATCCAGATTCTCGAAGACGAGATGGCGCAGGCCTCCGCGGACCTTCGGTTCGAAGAAGCCGCCCGGTTGCGTGACGAGGTCAAGGAACTGAAGCGCGAATTCAAGTCGGCTACTGGCTGATGGCGCTTATTGGCTGAGGGCGCTTATTGGTTCAGGGCGCGTTGCCTCAGCCAGTGGTCTGCGAGCACCAGCAGTGCCGCCGCTTCAACCATTGGCACGGCCCTCGGCAGCACACACGGATCATGTCGGCCCTTGGCTGACAGCGTGGTGGGTTCGTTGTCCCGTGTAACTGTTTGCTGCTCCGAAGCGATCGTTGCGGTGGGCTTGAAGGCCGCACGCATCACGATTGTTTCACCGTTGGAGATACCGCCCTGGATGCCACCCGAGTGGTTGGTGGTGGTGTGCGGACGGCCGTCGGGGCCCGGCACGAACTGGTCGTTGTGCTCCCTGCCGGTCATCGTGATCGCTGAGAACCCGGATCCAACCTCGAATCCCTTGGTTGCAGGGAGCGACATCACGGCTTTCGCAAGATCTGCGTCCAGCTTGTCGAACACGGGCTCACCCAGGCCCGCCGGCACGCCCCGGGCCACACACGTCACGGTTCCGCCGAGTGAGTTGCCGTCATTGCGGGCCCCTTCGATGGCAGCGGTCATCCGGGCTGCGGCGTCAGAATCGGGACACCGGGTGGGATCCGCCTCGACTTGGCGCAGCGTCACCGTGTCGGTGTCGACGTTGGCAATTGTTTCGTGGATCTGGCTGACCCACGCCAGTACTTCCATCCCGTGTCCGGCGAGCATCTTGCGGGCAATCGCAGCCGCGGCAACCCGGCCGATGGTTTCTCGAGCCGAGGCTCGCCCACCACCTGCGGTGGCCCGGAGTCCGTATTTGGCTTCGGTGGTGTAGTCGGCGTGTGATGGCCGGTAGGTGTCGGCCATGTTGTCGTACGCTCCCGACTGCTGATCCACATTGGGGACCATCATGGCGATCGGGCTGCCAAGGGTCAGGCCGTTGTGGACGCCGGAGAGGATCTCGACGGTGTCGGTCTCCTTGCGCTGGGTGACCAGCCGGCTCTGGCCGGGGCGGCGTCGATCCAGGTCGGGTTGAATGTCGGCTTCAGTGAGTTCCATGCCGGGCAGCACGCCGTCGACGACCACGCCGACTGAACCTCCATGCGACTCGCCGAAGGTGGTAATTCGAAAGAGGGTGCCGGTGTTGCTGGACATGTGAGGCACATTCTAGGAAATGGTCATGGTGAACAGATGTTCGGGTGCCTTGCGGGGCGCGAGTACAGTTCCGTCTTGATGGTTGACACGAATCGAATAGTGATCCGCGGTGCTCGCGAGCACAACCTCAAAGACGTGAGTCTCGACCTGCCCAGGGATCGGTTGATCGTGTTCACGGGTCTTTCCGGATCGGGGAAGTCCTCACTCGCGTTCGACACGATCTATGCCGAGGGTCAGAGGCGGTATGTGGAGTCACTTTCTGCGTATGCCCGCCAGTTCCTGGGGCAGATGGACAAGCCCGATGTGGACGTGATCGAGGGCCTTTCCCCGGCGATCTCGATTGACCAGAAGTCGGCATCGCGCAATCCACGGTCCACGGTTGGCACTGTCACCGAGGTCTACGACTACCTGCGCCTGCTGTTCGCCCGGGTGGGGATTCCCCACGACCCGGACACCGGCGAGCGTCTGGTGCGCCAGACTCCTCAGCAGATCGTGGACCGGATCCTCCAACTCGAGGACGGCACCCGATTCCAGGTCCTCGCTCCCGTGGTGCGCGGTCGCAAGGGAACGTATGAGCAACTGTTCTCTGAGTTGACCTCCGAGGGTTTCGCTCGCGTCCGGGTCGACGGAGAACTCCATGACCTGCCGGTGGAGCTGGATCTTGCCCGCTACGAGATACATCACATCGAGGTGGTCGTGGACCGCCTGGTGCTGCGTGACGGGATCGAACGGCGGTTGACCGACTCGATGGAAACTGCCCTGAATCTCGCTGAAGGCGTGGCACAGGTGGAGATCGTCAGGGGCGACGAGGAGCCTGAACTCCTGACATTCTCCGAGAAGTTGTCCCGGCCCTCTGATGGCAAGTCTTTCGAAGAGTTGGCTCCCCGCAACTTCTCGTTCAACTCCCCATATGGTGCCTGTTCGGTCTGTGACGGGCTGGGTACCACCTTTGAGGTGGATCCGGAGTTGGTGGTGCCCGACCGTGACCTTTCCGTCAATGAGGGTGTTCTCGCTCCGTGGGCCTCGGGACACGCCAAGTACTTCCACCGCCTGCTCGACGCCGTCTGTGAGGAGTTCGAGATAGACGGTGACAAGTCCTTCACCAAACTCCCCGGAAAACAGCGGGAAATCCTGCTCAACGGTGCGCCGGGAGCGGAGAAACTGAGCGTTCGGTTCCGCAACCGCTACGGACGTACCCGCACCTACAACGCGAAGTACGAGGGTGTCATTCCCTATCTGAAGCGCCGGCACGTGGAGTCGGAATCCGATTCGGCGCGGGAGGCCATCGAGGGTTACATGCGACAGGTTCCGTGCTCCGCCTGTGATGGGGCGCGCCTGAATCCTGTTGCCCTGGCGGTGACGGTGGACGAACTCAACATGCATCAGCTGTGCCGTCAGTCCATTGCGGATACCCGTGACCGACTTGCAGATCTGCATCTGGATGACCGTCAGGAGATGATCGCAGAACGGGTTCTGAAGGAGGTGAACTCCCGTCTGGCCTTCCTTTGTGACGTCGGACTCGACTATCTGTCCCTCGAGCGTTCGGCCGCCACCCTGTCCGGTGGTGAGGCTCAGCGGATCCGCCTGGCCTCCCAGATCGGCTCAGGATTGGTTGGTGTGCTTTACGTTCTCGACGAACCTTCGATCGGGTTGCACCAGCGTGACAATCACAAGCTGATCGAAACCCTCATCCGCCTGCGGGACATCGGCAACACCGTCCTCGTGGTGGAACACGACGAGGACACGATCATGGTGGCCGATCACGTGGTGGACATCGGTCCGGGTGCCGGCGAACACGGCGGAGAGGTCGTGCACTCGGGCACCGTGAAGCAGTTGCTCAAGAAGAAGGAGTCGATCACAGGCCAATACATCTCCGGCAAACGCCAGATCCCGTTGCCGGACACCCGACGCAAGCCGGGCGACGAATGGCTCACGGTGGTTGGTGCCCGGGAGCACAACCTCGCCGACATCGATGTGGACTTCCCGCTCGGGTGTTTCATATCCATCACCGGAGTTTCCGGTTCCGGCAAGTCGACGTTGGTCAACGAGATCCTGTTGCGGTCACTGATGCAACATGTGTATTCCTCCAAGGTGCCGCCCGGTCTGCACAAACGGGTGGAGGGGATCGAACACATCGACAAGGTGATCAACATCGATCAGTCGCCGATCGGCCGTACGCCACGCTCCAATCCGGCCACCTATACCGGCGTGTTCGATCACATTCGGAAGCTCTTCGCCAAGACGAATGAAGCCAAGGTGCGGGGCTATCTTCCCGGCCGTTTCAGCTTCAACGTGAAGGGCGGACGCTGCGAGGCTTGCTCGGGTGACGGCAACATCAAGATCGAGATGCACTTCCTGCCGGACGTGTATGTGCCGTGCGAGATCTGCAAGGGCGCCCGGTACAACCGGGACACTCTCGACATCACGTTCAAGGGTTTGAACATCGCCGAGGTTCTTGATCTCCCGTGCGAAGACGCACTGGAGTTCTTCAGCAATCAGCCAACGATCGCCCGACACATGCAGACACTGGTGGACGTCGGCCTTGGCTACGTCCGCCTGGGTCAACCGGCAACCACGTTGTCCGGTGGGGAAGCCCA
>JAUXGW010000063.1 GCA_030621865.1 Actinomycetes bacterium | reverse complement strand
CATGCCCCGAACCAACCATCCACCCCACCCGGCGATTCAAACTCGCCGATGATGGACACCTATTCCCTCATACCTCTCGGAGCGGTGACCGCCTTCATCGGCGTCATCGGTGGCATCGGCGGCGCAACCCTGCTCGTACCCACGCTCGTGGCACTGGGGCTCTCACCGCTGGAGGCCGCTCCCCTGGGTCTCGTTTCCGTCGCCGGCACATCATTGGCAGCGTCGCTGCGCCAATTGGACGATGGTTTGGTACATCATCGGCTGGGACTCACCATCGAAGCGCCTGCAGCAGTCGGAGCTGTCTTCGGAGCCCTGATCTCCACGAGCCTTCCAGCCGTGTTGCTTGCCCGAGTGCTTGGTTTCGGGGCTCTGGCCGGAGCAATAGCCACGTTGGCGCGCAGGGGCGTTCGAAACCCACCCAAGAGCACCTTTGCGGATGACTCCCCCGGGGAGTGGCCCGGAACCCTCGGAGGCACGTATCACCACGAGGAGCAGTCCATTCCTTATCTGGCCAAACGACTCCCGGCGGGTCTGACCGTGTCCCTGATAGCGGGGACGATTTCGGGCATGGCCGGTGTGGGTGGTGGCTTTCTGAAAACCCCTGCGATGAGCGAAGTGATGAAAGTACCGGTGAAGGTGGCAGCCGCAACGTCGACATTCACCATGGGGATCACTGCAGCCACCGGGTTGATCGTGTTCGGAGGTCAGGGGCGGCTGGCACCCGTTGATGGTGCGGCAGTGGTCCTGGGCGCCCTCGGAGGAGCCCTGATCGGGGCGCGGGTTCAGAGCCGGCTGCCGGCCTCTCGAGCAAAGACGGTCACAGGTGTGTTGCTCGCCCTCGTGGCGGCGGTTGTACTGGTGCAGACGACATGAGCGACGGCTTTCCCGACAGCTCGCCACCCGATCCACGGGAGGAGAGATTCCGGCCGATGGGAGAATTCCTGTCCGCCGAGTTGATCGCCGTGGTGGTTCTCGCCGGCGTCGCCCTCCTCGCCCAGGAACGAATCGGTCGTGCGGCGGGGATCGGCATGATTGCTCTTCTGATCGCGATTCCGCTCGTACGCGTTCTCTGGCTGGTGGTGCGGTGGTGGTCCCGTGGCGACCGCCGGTTCGCGCTGGTCGGGGTATTCGTGCTGTTCGTCGTGGCGGTCGGATTCTTCCTGAGCCACTGACGTTCCTGAGCTACTGGGGTTTCTGGGCAACTGACGCCTGCGGACGAACAGCCGGACCATCGGCTGAACCCCAGCCGGACCTTCACGCGGGGAGGCACCCGTACACGCGATCCTGGGGCTGATCCGGTGAGACCGATCCTCTGCCCTACTGCGGCGGATCGTCGGGTCGATCGAGCAGCACCAGCCCGGAACCCTTCTCGAAAGCAAGCGCTGCCTCGCCGGCCACCAGCCGGCGGATGGGTTCACCCACGATCTCGGACCGCCAACCAGAGGCCAGGCGAGCGTCCGGAACTCCCCTCAGGAGATCCTCGAGATCAGTTCTCGTGGCGAGCAGGGAGGCCTCCAGTTCAAGGGTCCGCGCTTGTTGATTGGCCCAGGCTGAGATGAGTGGCACAACTGGGCGCAGGTTCGACGGCATCTCGGGGGCATTGTCTGAGGCCTTGGACGCTGGTTTGGTGCCCTTGGCGGACTCCACGACGGCCATCAACTCCTCTCCGACGCCGGACTTGAATGAACGGCCATCCACACCCCGCAGACGGCGGAGATCCTCCACCGACCGGGGATTGCTGGATGCGACCGAAACCACGCCCAGATCAGAGAGCACGAATCGCGGGGTCACATCCAGTTCTGTAGCCCGGATCTCCCTCCAGGCAGCAACAGCCTGAGCTGTTGCCAACTTCGCGCCCTTCAGATGCCGGATCTCCTTGATTCGTTGCCACGCCGCGGAGGGTTCCCTCGGGCCTCTGGGAGTCGTGCGCAACTCTTCGGAAGCCTCGAGCACCCAGGTTGATCGACCACGCTCGGAAACCCGATCCCAGAGTTGTTTGCTGAGTTGCAGAAGGTTCGCCACGTCAGCGGCCGCATATGTCAACTGGGCATCGGTGAGTGGTCGTTTCATCCAGTCCGTCAGCCGATCAGCTTTGGCCATCCGGATCCCCAACTCCCGATCCAGAAGATTGGACAACGACGGCGATGTGTACCCAAGAAATCCGGCTGTGATCTGAGTGTCAATCAATTGTTGCGGAACGGTACCTGTGGCCCGCTCGAGTACTTCCATGTCCTGGCGGGCGGCATGCATCACGGCGACACCGGGTCCATCCAGAATCGCGGCGAGAGGTGCGAGGTCCACCACCAGGGCATCGACCACTGCGATGCCGTGGGTGTCGGCTATCTGCACCACGGCCAGTTGGGGGAAGTAGGTCTTCTCGCGGTGGAACTCCGTGTCCACGGCGTAGTAGGGCTCCGATTCGAGCCTCTCCACAAGCGCGCCAAACTCCTCGTTCGACTGAATGTGGTCGAACTCTGGTTCCACGTGGATCACGCGATCCGGTTCGGAATCAAGGGCCGGACTCCGTGGGAAGGCCGGCCTGCACCCACGCGTTGGTTCCACCGGCCACGTTGATCGCTTCCAGACCCTGCGTTGCCAGAAATTCGGCGGCGCTCAGGCTGCGAGCACCACTCCGACAGATGATGTGGATCTGTTCCTCAGCGGGCAATTCACCAGCACGTTCAGGAATCTCGCCCAGTGGAATGTGAATGGTTCCGATTGCACGTACTTCCTCCCACTCACCTTCTTCGCGCACATCCAGCAATACGACGTTGCCTCTCATCTGGTCATGCAGTTCGGTGACACTGATCTCAGGGATGCTCATTCGTTGCTCTCGTCTCGGCTGACCTCACAATGATCTCACGGAGGTTACCCGGCAGGCTCATCGATGTCGGCTATCGCCGAGGGATCCCCGGCGGCGACCCGGTGGGCCAGACCTCCGAATCCAGCCTTCATTGACCTCGAACCCGTGGCCAGAACTTCTGTCGCCCGTCCGTGAAACTGGCTGGGTATCGCTATCAGCGACCACTGGGGGACGCCATCGACTTCGTACACGGCGCAAGCTTCTGCTTCGAGTGCTGCATCCATCAACCTCCGCACGGCATCGGGAGTCAGATTCGGCAAGTCGCACGCAGCGATCACCATCGGTGTCCGACGGAACCTTTCGAAGGTCGCGACAGCAGCGAGTGGACCGGATCCGGGCGAGTCATCCGGAATCTGGGGCCAGCCCTCTTCTGCCAGCCGCGGATCTCCGCCCACAAAGGACACCGGCTCACAGCCGGCATCATCGAGACACCTGGCGACTCTGACTGCCCATGGCGGCTCGCCGATGAGTGCCTTGTCCATACCCATACGGGTGGAAGTCCCGCCACAGAGCACGGCACCGGAAAAGGACCCTGAGTCACTCGGCAACCTGCCGTCACTCGACATCCGACTCCGATCGGCGACGGGGGATGATGAGCGCTCCCTTTGGATCGTCGGCAGCCTCCTGTGCATCGGAGATGTTTCTGAGTGCACGCGCGCGGAGCCTCGACCATCGATTCCGCAAGCTGCGCTCGGCGCGCAGTTCTTCGAGTTCTTCGGCCCGCTGATCCAGGAATTCCGAAGCCGCCAGGTAGCCTTGTTCGATCAGATCGCCAGAGTGTTCGAAGTCGTCATATCGAATGTCCGGTCGCTCCCCGGTGGGAAGAAGGATCGCTTCGGTTCCTTCGGGGAGAGCAGCGAGATCCCGGGCAAACCGGTTGTTCCTGGCCACCCAGTACGCCTGAAGTGCCGCATCGAGTGGTCGTTTCAACTCCGCCTCAGGTCGACCCTGCTTGCCCACCTGGAGTACGTAGAGCCGCTCACATCCCAAGCTGAGCGCGCGGTGGATCGGCACGTTGTCGACCACGCCTCCATCGATGTATCGCCGGTTGTCGATGGTCACCGGCGGGAACACAGCCGGAAGCGCGGCGGAAGCGAGAATCGCGGTTTTGAGTTCACCTTCGTGGAACCACGTCTCGAGTACCGAATCAACATCGACCGCCACGCACTGGAAAGGCAGGGCAAGGTCGTCGAAGGTCCTGGCGTTGCCCGTGAGGTTGGCGATCGTGGCCACCATCCCCTCGTTGCTGTGCAACGAGTCCCCTTTGCGGAGGAGTTGCAGCGCGGATGGAAGCCAGGAGGAGGGCATCACATGCGGCGAACCGCTCCCGCTCCAGACCGACTCCATTCTCCGGATGCCGGCCAGCGTTGGAGCCATGGCGTAGGCAGCTCCGTTCATGGCACCCACTGAGCAACCGAGGACCACGTCGGGCACGACCTCGGCTTCAATGAGCGCCCGAAGCATTCCCACCTGGAATGCCCCGAGATTGCCGCCGCCCGAGAGTACGAACGCGGTTTTCGGCTGACCCTTTGCGAGTATCCCCACTATTGCCTCCCTCCGGGCACGGCCGCCGTGAGCATGGCCCGAATCCACGCCACGAACATGTTGGGGTGACTCAGATGAGCCCCGTGACCAGCACCTTCGAAAATTGTGGGTTCGATGTTCGCGTCCTCGGCCAGATCCAGAGTTGCCGCCTTGATTCTTCCAGAACTCAGTGAGCCCATCGCGCAAAAGAGCGGGGCTTCGATTGCATCCGGATGAACTGCGAAGCCAAGCTCCCTGACGGCGATCAACTCCGCCAGCAGCGCCACCCCTTCGGCCCGCCGGGAGCCACGATCAGATTCACGCAGTCGGTCCCACACTTGCTCCCCCACCATTGAACGGTAGAAGTGCTCGGCCCCCGCCTCCGATCCCTCACTGTTTCCGACTGCGATCGTGTCCAGGCCTTCGCCGCCATCGAGTCCGCCAACCCACGGTCGGGGGGATTCATAGGAGGCCACACCCACAAGATTCGAATTCGACAGCAGACCCGAAGCGGCGTCCATCGCGATCGTTCCACCGAGGGAGTGCCCGACCACGAGCACCCGCTTGTCGGCAAATCGGGCAACAACTGAAGCCAGATCTTCGGAATGGTCACGAATTGTCGGCGCGGTACCCGCTTCCAGGGATCCGGCGTATCCGCGTCTGTCGTAGGCAACCGCAAGTACGCCTTGACCGGCCGCTTCTTCGGAAACTGCCTGGGTGTTCCCGAAGGGCTGAGCGCTCGGGACCGGCACGGAGAGCCGCCTCATGCACCGACTGAAACTGGCCGCACGATCCATTGCTCCATGAACCAGAATTACTGCTGTCGCAGCGTCGGACGAACCCCGCAGGTACACCGCCAAGCCCTCAACCTCGGTCCGGCGCGGCCCTTCGGGCACCCTCACGGCACCCGTGTGAGCCGGAGGACGTCCGTGGCTTCACCCGAGCCCGCCCCCGCGCCGGCAAGCACCGCAACGAAGTCACCGGAGCGAACGTGCCCGGCCTCGCGCGCCGTCGCGATCAGGCCATCCATGGTGGCGAGGCTGTCCACACCCGCTTGGGCGAGAACCGGAACTGTCCCCCAACTGAGCGTGAGCTGTCGCACCGTTCGTGCTGTGGGCGAGAACCCGATGATCGGCATGCTCGGTCGGAATCGGGCGATGGATCTGACCGTGAAACCGGAGTTGCTGATGCAGATGATTGCTGAAACGCCCATTTCGGTGGCAGCTCTCCAGGTGGCAGCCGTCATTGCGTCGGTGATCCGCTGATCACCGCTGCCGATTGCCTCCGACCTCAGCTGGGAGATGGTTCGGGCCCAGGCTCCGTAATCGAAATCGGCGTCTGCCCTGTTGGCAACCCGAGCCATCGTTGCCACAGCGTTCACGGGATTGGCTCCGACCGCCGTCTCGGCCGAGAGCATCACGGCTGAGGATCCGTCGATGATCGCATTTGCCACATCGCTCACCTCCGCTCGGGTGGGCGCCGGAGCAGTGATCATTGACTCGAACATCTGAGTGGCTGTGATCACCGGCTTCCCGCCGGCGATGCACTCGCGGGTGATCCGCTTCTGGAGGTGTGGCAACTCTTCGATGCCAAGCTCTGATCCAAGGTCACCACGAGCGATCATCACCGCTCCCGAGGCGACAACGATTCCTTCCAGATTTTCCACCGCAGATCGTGTTTCGATCTTCGCCACCAGCAGGGGTCCCCGCGGATGTGGCTCGGTCCCGACCCGCCTCATGTCATGCGCAGAGCGAACGAAGGAGATCGCCACCATGTCGACTTCCGCCTCAACGAATGCGTCGAGCAAGCGCAGATCTTCGGGGGTCGGGGTCGGCATGCTCAGGCGGTCCGAGGGTATGTGCAGCCCGGGTCGGCCCTGAATGATGCCACCGTGGCTCACCAAGGCCGTGGCCGAGGCGCCGTTCACTTCCTCCACTCGAATCGTCAGAGCGCCATCACCAATCGCAAGCGTGTCCCCGACGCGAACATCTTCGAGGAAGTTTTCATAGTCGACACCCGCGGTCGTGGTGTCAGAGCAGTCCTTGCCGGGGATCAGCGCGAGTGTCTGCCCGGTGGTCAACGACACCGGGTCATCACCGAAGTTTGCAAGCCTCACCTTGGGACCGGGCAGGTCAACAAGGATCCCGACGTCGTGGCCTCGTTCTTGCGCTACCCGCCTGATTCGGCGGTAACGCTCCATCACCTCATCGAGGGTGTTGTGCGCCAGGCCCAACCTGGCCACATCCATTCCGGCATCCATGAGGGCTGCCAACGTGGATTCCGAATCCGAGGCGGGGCCAATGGTTGCGACGATTTTGGTGCGGCGGGCCATCGCCCCACGCTATTGCGCGCTGGGCAGGCACCGCGCGCTTTGAGACATCAGGTGCTTTGAGACATCAGCTTCTCGGGATTTCACTCCACGGCTTGTCGCGGTCCACCCGGACATCACCCGGAAGCCCAAGAACACGTTCACCGAGGACGTTTCTCAGAACCTCGGAACTCCCACCCTCGATCGAGGTGGCGCGCGACCGAAGGAAGTTCCGGGTCATGTCCGCGCTGAACAAGGTGATCAGCTTGCGGCTCATCGAGTAGTCGCTGAACAACATCCCCTTTGCGCCATACATGTCCATCACGGCGTTGTAGAGCTCCTGTGCATTCTCAGCCATGGCGAGCTTTCCAACCGAACCTTCAGGCCCGGGGGTGCCGGCCTCCTGATTCGCAGAAGCGCGCGCATTTGTCAGCCGATTGACTTCGGCCTGGATCCATATTCGGGTAACGCGGTCCCGCATCACCGGATCCGCGTTGTCCATGTTTCTCCAGACCGCCAACAGGTGCTCCACCGGCGATTCAGCGGTGTTGACGGGTCCAGCGCCGATGGAAACCCTTTCGTTCATCAGGGTGGTTATCGCCACCGGCCAACCTCGTCCGACTTCATCCAGCCGCATGGTGTCCGGGATGCGGGTATCGGTGAAGTAGACCTCGTTGAACTCTGCATCGCCGGTCATTTGCCTGAGTGGCCTGACATCAATGCCATCCAGACTCATGTCCACGAGGAAAGCCGTCATTCCACTGTGTTTCGGTACGTTCGGATCGGTACGCGCAATGAGCAAACCCCATTGCGACTCATGGGCAAGCGTCGTCCACACCTTCTGGCCGTTGACAATCCACTCGTCGCCGTCGCGAACTGCACGGGTGGCGAGCGAGGCGACATCAGAACCTGCTCCGGGTTCGGAGAACATCTGACACCAGATGTGTTCACTGGAGAACAACGGTCGGAGCAACTTGAGTTGCTCGGAATTGCCGTGCGCTGCAATGGCAGGTCCGCACATTCCGTATCCGATCGGGTTGAGAATGGCACCAGTGGGGCCACCTGCGGACGCGATCCTCGAATTCACGATCGACTGCAATTCCGGAGCGAACCCCAGTCCCCCCGCTCCCACGGGATTGTGCACCCATGCGAGGCCGGCATCGAACTGTGCTTCCAGGAAGTTCCGGGCGCTGACCTTCGAGGGCGGGTGGGCCCTGAGCAACCCGTCGACTGCATCTGTCACAACCTGAGCGTCCGTGGTCCCTGCCGACGCGTCCCCGGCGTCCGAAAAGGTCTGAATTCCCACCGTTGCCCCATTTCCCGCCGTCGCGCCGGTTGCAGGCACGAGGTTATCAATCCGTCGGTCAGAGCTACTCAATCCTTCTCCGGAGCATGTACCGCTCCTTCGGGTCATCCTTGAGCGCGAAGTCCATCCACAAGCGGACCAAGCCTCCACAAGCAGACCAAGACGGTCAAAAACCAATGATGATCCCTGGCCACTCGAATTACGCTCGCAGAATGCACGAGTCCCACGGATCTCGATCCAGATTCCTCGACGGCTCCGGACCCATCGCCTTTGCGCACCGGGGCGGCACCGAGTCGGCGCCGGAGAACTCGTTGGCCGCGTTCAAAGCCGCTGTGGAAATGGGTTTCCGCTATCTCGAAACGGATGTGCATCTCAGCGCCGATGGAACAGTGATCGCCGCTCACGACGAAGATTTGTCCAGAATGGCCGGGCACCCCGCGCGAATCGAAGACCTGAGCACCCGCGACATTGCGGAGCTTCGGTTGGGTGACACCGAACCAATCCCCCATTTCGTGGAACTCGCGGAATCCTTCCCGGAATCCATGCTCAATGTCGATCCCAAGTCGGACGCGGTTGTCGAACCCCTCATCCGGATAATTCGGGAACGAGATCTTGTTGATCGAATCTGCATCGGCACCTTCTCCGATGAGCGCCTCGAACGAATCCGCGCGGAATTCGGCTCTGCGCTGTGCACTTCAGCCGGCCCCCGCGAAACCCGTCGTTTGGTCACGTCGGCCAAAGCCCCGGGCGGGGTTCGGCGCTCCCGCAGATCCACGGTGTCGTACCAATGCCTCCAGGTGCCGGTCCGGCACAAGAACGTAACGATCGTCACGCAGCGATTCATCAAGGTTGCTCACGCTGCCGGTGTGCAGGTCCATGTGTGGACGATCGATGATCCGCAGGAGATGAACCGATTGCTCGACATGGGTGTTGACGGCCTCATGACTGACCGGCCATCGGTGCTCAGGGAAGTGCTGCGCATGCGGGGTCAATGGGACTGACACGCGGGGTCAATGGGACTGAAAGGTCAGTATGCGGGAACGGTCGATGTTTCCGGCCCTTTCTCCGACTCATTTCATGAACGTTCGAGAGTATGGTGACGCCACATTGATCCATCGCCGGATCATCCCAGTTTCGGATCAGGGAGACCTCCGTGGCCATTTCAGGACATCGTCGTTTCGGAATCGGTCTGCTGTCAGCACTGCTGGCCGTGACCTTGGTTGCCGGCTCGTGTGGAGGCGGTGACGACAGCAGCTCAGACGACTCGAATGGATCTGAAGCCCCGGGTGAGCCGGTGTCGGGCGGAGAGTTCGTCTTCGCTGTCGAGGCAGGCAACTCCGGCGGTTGGTGCATGCCCGAAGCCCAGTTGGCGGCAGCGGGAAACCAGATGGCTCAGGCCATCTATGAACCACTGACTGCAGTCAACGAGGACGGTGATGTCATTCCGTTCCTCGCAGAAACCCTGGAACCCAATGAGGACTTCACCCTCTGGACGATGACCCTGCGCGATGGAATCAAGTTCCATGACGGCACCGACATGGACGCCGAAGTCGTCAAGAACAACATTGACGCATACCGCGGCACATACCCGGGCCGGTCCCCCTTGCTCTTTCCGTTCGTGCTGGCAGACATCGATGAGGTGACCGTGGTTGATGACATGACCATCGAGATCATCACCAAGAGCTCCTGGCCGACCTTCCCCGGATACCTGAACCTCGGCGGACGGTTCGGAATCATTGCCCAGGCGCAACTCGACGATGCCGATACCTGCGAATCGAACCTGATCGGCACCGGCCCATTCGTGCTCGATGAATGGGTTCCCAACGATCACCTCACCGCGTCGAAGAATCCTGACTACTGGCAAAGCGATGAAGACGGAACCCAACTGCCGTACCTCGACAAGATCACGTTCAAGCCGATCATCGAACCCGCCGCACGGACCAACGCCCTGCTTTCGGGAGAAGTCGACATGTTGCAGGGCACGAGCGCCATTCAGTACGAGACACTGCTTGCAGAAGAAGAGGGAGGAAACGTGCGCGTCTACTCCACCGACGAGTACGCCGAAGTCACCTATGGCATGTTGAACATTGCACAGCCGCCGTTCGACAACAAGAACGCACGCCTCGCGCTGGCCCATGCATTCGATCCCGAGGAATTCAACGAGGTGATCGGCCTCGGATATTTCTCCATGGCTTCCGGCCCGTTCGCTCCGGGCAACATCGGTTACCTCGAGGACGCCGGCTTCCCCGAGTACGACCCTGCGAAGGCCGAGGAGTTCGCGGCCGCGTACACCGAGGAGACCGGCCAACCACTCGAATTCACCCTTACGATGACAAACACCCTCGAGAACCAACAGACAGCCCAGTGGTTCCAGGCCCAGGCTGCAGAGGTCGGCATCAAGATCGACATCGAACAGATCGAATCGGTTGCCCTGATCAACAAGTCTCTCAGCGGTGACTGGCAGGCCCTTGGCTGGCGAAACCACGCCGGCAGCGACCCGGACGGCCAGAGACTCTGGTGGGCGACGGATTCACCCTTGAACCTCTCGCAGATCGCTGACCCGGAGATGGATTCGCTCATGGACTCCGGACGCGTCGAAACCGATCTCGCCGCCCGCGAATCGATCTACCAGGACGTCAACCGGATCTTCTCCAGCGAGGCCTACAACCTCTGGTTCAACTGGACGCTCTGGCAACTCGCGATGAATCCGTCGGTAGGTGGAGAACTCGGACCAACTCTGCCGGACGGATCAGGACCTTTCCCCGGCCTGTCAGCCCAAGTGCCCGTGTCAGGACTGTGGCTCGATCAGTAACCCGGATGAGGGAACCGGACCCCTTCTACTGCGTGGCTTCTGCCGCTCTGCTGCATGGCATCTGCGGCACAGCCCGGAGTATGGTGGCGCCACGTTGGTCCTACCCCGGATCGATGCAAGTTTCGGTTCAGGGAGATCCCAGTGGCTATTTCAGGACATCGTCGTTTCGGAATCGGTCTGCTGTCAGCACTGCTGGCGCTGACCCTGGTTGCCGGCTCATGTGGAGGCGGTGACGACAGTGGCTCAGACGGCTCGGATGGATCCGACGGCCCGGGTGAGCCGGTGTCCGGCGGAGAACTCGTCTTCGGTGTCCAGGCAGGGAACTCCGGTGGTTGGTGTATGCCCGAAGCGCAGCTCGTTGCTGCGGGAAACCAGATGGCTCAGGCCATCTATGAACCATTGACTGCAGTCAACGAGGACGGTGATGTCATTCCGTTCCTCGCAGAAACCCTGGAACCGAACGAGGACTTCACCCTCTGGACCATGACCTTGCGCGAGGGAATCAAGTTCCATGACGGCACCGACATGGACGCCGAGGTCATCAAGAACAACATCGACGCATACCGCGGCACCTACCCGGGCCGGTCTCCGCTGCTCTTTCCGTTCGTGCTGGCGAACATCGATGAGGTGACCGCGGTCGATGACATGACCATCGAGATCACCACCAAGGAGCCCTGGCCGACCTTCCCCGGATACCTGAACCTTGGCGGACGGTTCGGGGTCATTGCCCAGG
>JAUXGW010000002.1 GCA_030621865.1 Actinomycetes bacterium | reverse complement strand
GTGACCACAGGATTGCTCAGCGCGTTCGGCCTGCCGGATTCCTTCAAGGAAGGTTTCCGCTCCACCATCACGGTCACGGAACCAGTGAACGGGATGCGAACCCTGATCGTGGATCAACTGAGTCGCCGTGGTGCGGACCAGCAACGTTCCACGGCCTCGTTCATGGTCGAGGACAAGGAATTCGGTGAGGTGCTCGACACGGCGTGGGCACACCTCAAGGCCGGTGATGTCCCACAGGCCGCAGAGGAGCTCAAGGAGATGGAAATCGAACTGAAGCACCAGGAGCAAGGCATCGGCGTGGTGACGGATGACGACTGGGGTGGACGACTCTCAGTGGATGTCGGAGTTCCAGTCGGAATCAAAGGCACCTTCGCCGAGGAAACGGTGGAGTACCGGTAGTTCAGGCGCCATCTCACGCGTTATCTCAGGCGCTATCTCAGGAGGGTGATGGTGGCATCGTCGAGACGCGGAATTATCCCTGCCGGATCAACCACACCGCTGATCCATCCCACGAGCACAGCCAGCCAGACGTCACTGAGCAGATCGATCTCGAGCGATCGTTTCGTGGATCCGCCCGGCTCTTCACCCAGAGCATCGGCAATGATGCGGCGCATCGCGTCGCGAACCTCGGTCACCACGGGTGCCACGTCGGAATTGCCGGAAACGAGCGCGCGAATCGTCGCACTCGTCACCCCCGGTTCCCTCATGAGATTGGAATTGGCGCGCCCAAGAACCTCGATGACCCGTGCGACAGGATCCTCGGCGATTGGCGGACTGATTGCCAGTCGATCGGCGAGGGCGTTCACTTGTCGAAGCATCACCGAAACGAGCAGATATTCCTTGGACGGAAAGTACCGGTACAGGGTTCCCATCGCCACATCGGCCCGGGTGGATACCTCGCGCATCTGCACCGACTCCCATCCACCCTCACGACCGAGGTCGAAAGCAGCAGCCAGCATCCGTTCGCGGCGCGCTTCCTGGGACGTGGTGAGAGTGGCGGCCGGCACACCATGAGCTTACTAGAACTTGTTCTAGTTATGTCGGCTCCGACTTGGGTGGACGACCGCCCGTCAGCCCGTCCATCAGGGAGTGAAAACGGTCGAGACCGGGCCGCAGGCGTCCATCAGGGAGTCGGGCAGCTCCAGATCAACACTCACGGTAACAACACCCGCGGCACCGCTGACCTGGCTCATGCACAGATCGACATGCTCAGCGGGTGAGATGGCCCCGGCTGGATCACCGCTCCACAGTTGCATCGCTATCGGAATGCGGAGGCTGCTCGCGAGAGACACCAGGTCTTCGGTGATGTCGGATGCCGGCGAGTCCCGATCAGCCACAGCGAGAACCCCGCGGCCTTCGACCGCACAGACCAACGCCGCCGCAGCTGCAAAGCCGCCGTCACCCGAGGCCGGAACACAAACAGAGTTGGGAACGGAGGTGGGGAAGGTTCGAGCCAACCAGAAACCTGAAGGCCCCGGATCCGCCACCGCCATTGCGCCATCCGGCAATGCCCCGCTGAGATGCAGCGCTGCGCGCGCCGGCGACAGGGGCACTGATTCGTCTTCATACATGGGGCCAACCGCGGCAGCTATCGCGTCATACAGGGGCGGCCGGACAGGTTCCGGCCCCGCGGTTTGCCAGCCGTGGCAGAGTGCACCAAGTTGCGCCGGGGGAACATCCTGCACCACTGCGTGGGGCACGCCTCCGGGCAACTCTGCGGAGTCCAGTCCGCTGGTTACGAGCACGTCCACGGACTCGAGGCCCGCCAATGCCAGATCATCGACCTGTGGTCCAACCGTTCCGAAGTGCCACGGGCTGTCCCAACGCTCCACACCTTTGGCTCCCCAGGTGTTGAAGATCCCCGCTCCGCTGACTCGACTGAACGATCGAAGCCCATCCAGCGAGCCGGACCTGATCACTCCGGGACCCACCAGTACCATCATTCGCAGCGACGCCATCGACGGGTCGAGGGTCATCACCGGCTGGCGTTCAGCACCAGCGGATGCCGTCAGGTCCTCGGGAACCGGAGCGTTGAGATCCAGATCGAGGTGGATTGCATTGGTGTCCGGGATCGTCAGCCCTGCCGGGGATGCCAGGATGTCCAGCAGTTCCTCGGCTGATCCGGCAACCTGCATCGGTGATGCTCCCCCCGGCTTGCTGGACAGATGCAGGATGGGGCCGGCGATGAGTGCCGCCCCCAGCCGGGATCCTCCGTCGACCTCGCCGATTCGTCCATCGGCATCAGCGAGCAAAATTGCGAGATCAGGATCTCCCACGGAGACGTTCTCGAGGTCTCCCAGCGGATCACCCCAGATCCGGCGAACACCCAACTCGGCCAATCGGTTGACCAGCATCTCCGAGACAATCATGTGCGAACCACCGTCTGAATGTCATCAACCGTGGTTTCGGTTCCCAGCTCGACGATCTGGACCATACCGTCCGCGACGACCGACGCCAGCGCCTTCGCCGACGGCCCCGGAGTGGGCATGGCAGTTGTGAGCAGGAGGATCCGCGCATCGGGAGAGGCAACAGAAGCCACCGCGGCCCTGCCGATGGAGCGCCACAGCACCTCGCTGCGGTTGAGTCCGCCCCGGCTCGCCGAGAATGACCCGCACACATCGACATGCCAGCGGACGCCTCCGAATTCTGCCGAGAACGACATCTCCGCTCCCCCGGGCAACCTTGGACCGTCGATGATCTGTTCCACACCAGCCGATTGCAGGCTCAGGCGTGCAACATCGCGGGCCGAGTAACCCTCCGCAAGCGCCCTTTTCAGGAGTCCGGCAGAATCGTCCGGATCAGCACCCAAGGATGACTCTCTGTCCTCGCCGAGCGCTGCGGGTACCACCACCTTGGGAGATTCGAGCGACCTCAGACGAACTTTCGCCGCATCCACGTACTCGGGGTCCGTGTCATAACCGACGTAGTCCCGCCCGGTACCCAACGCGGCAACAGCGGTGGTTCCCGATCCCATGAAGGGATCCAGCACCAGATCGCCTGTCCAGGTATGCAGTTCGATCAACCGCTGGGGAAGGGCAACCGGAAAGGGAGCGGGATGCCCGACCCGGGTAGCCGATTCAGCCGGGAACTCCCACACGTCGAGGGTGGCATCCATGAATTCGTCACGCCCGATGGTCGCCTCACTCGGAAGCCCACTGCGCCGACGATCCGCAGCGGAAGGTGTGCGGTCGAAGCGACCTTTCGAAGCCACGATGACCCGTTCGGTGGTGTCACGCAGCACCGGATTGCCGGGTTTCTGAAACGATCCCCATGCACAGTTTCCCGCTGCCCCCTTCTGTTTCTGCCAGATGATCTCACCGCGCAGAAGCATGTGGAGACGATCCTGGAGGATCGTGGCGACGTCAGCCGAGAGCGATCGGTAGGGACGACGGCCCAGGTTCGCCACGTTGACCGCGATTCGGCCACCCGGCTCCAGACAGCGAAGGCAGTCGGCGAACACATCGTGGAGCATCTCCAGGTACTCGATGTAGGACCCCGGAACCGATCCCTCACCCAGCACTTCCTCATACTGCTTGCCCGCGAAGTATGGAGGTGACGTGACGACCAACCCGACGGAATCATCGGGCACCTCGGACATGTCCCGGGCATCGCCCACGAAGATCTCGTTGATCTTTCGAGAGATACCGGGTCCCGCTGGTTTCGAGGTGCTGTCCACCAGCGGAGCGGAGAATCTCGCGTAGAAACCGCTCGAATCGTGACTTTCCCGTCTGGAGACACCAAAGGCAGATGTGGAGGTCCCGCGCTGGTCGCCTTCGGGACTCTTCTGACTGTCTCGGGAGAGCGCGGGGCCGTCCTCGGTTGGACTCACGGGAGAATCCTAGATCCACGGGCTCCGCCATTCATGGGATCACCCAACCCTCAGGGTGTTGCAGAGTCTGGTGTTGTCAGTAACGCAGCCCAGGTGCCCTTGTGAGGAACACGTCGGTTGCGAGTTGCTGACCAAGACGGGTGGCATCCCAGCGCTTTTCACCATTGTTGATCGTGGGCCCGTCTTCCCAGCCCTTCATCAAGATGATGTCCTCGGCCACTGCACGAATGATCTGGCCGGTCACGTGATCGGCCTCGTCGCTGGCGAGCCACGCCACCAGCGGCGAAGAAACGGAGGGATCCATCCGGTTCCACTCATCCTCGGCGACATCGTCGGCTTCCACCACGGCCGGGGCGTTGGGCATGGTGGCAGTGATGCGGGTCGCTGCGGCAGGTCCCACCGCGTTGACAGTGACGCCCATCTTGTACATCTCCAGGCTGAGGGTCAGGGTGAGGCTGGCGATGGCCGCCTTGGCAGGCGCGTAATTTGTCTGGCCGAAGTTTCCCGTGAGACCCGCTCCGGAAACCGTGTTGATGATTCGGCCGTTGACCTTGGAACCACTCGCCTTGTTGATTGCCCTCCAATGCAGGCCAGCGGCCTTGCAGGGAAGCCAAGTGCCGCGGAGGTGGACCTTGATCACGGCGTCGAAATCCTCGACGGACATGTTGAAGATGGAGCCGTCGCGGACAATGCCGGCGTTGTTCACGAGAATGTCGAGTCGACCGAAGTCTTCGACTGCCTGGGCGACCATCGCCTCCGACTGCTCGGGGTCGGAGACATCGGCGTAGTTGGCGGTGGCCTCGCCGCCGCGCTCCTTGATGATGTCGACGGTGAGGTCGGCGTCGCGGCCCACACCTTCGCCGGTTACGGAGCCGCCGACGTCGTTGACGACAACCGCCGCTCCGTTCTTTGCGAGTTCCATTGCGTGCCCACGGCCAATACCGTGTCCAGCCCCGGTGACGATCGCTACCTTGCCGTCAAGCATGCCCATTTTGCGCTCCATCTGTTTCTGCGGTCCGAAAACCTGCCGCGTCCCAAAAACCTGACAGGGCGTCAGATTCTAGGAGGCAGCCGCAAAATGGGCCAGTTCGCAGATGGGCCGGTCAGGGGATCAGGGTTTTCATTCCCCGTGCCGCATACCAAGCGAGCAGGATCACCGAAACAGCGATCCAGAACAGCCCGGGATAGATCTCAGCCCACTGCACAGTACCGATGAATCCGGTGCGGGCCATGGTGAGTATCGAGGTGATCGGATTGTATTGCGCCACGTGCGGCAGCCAACCGGTCTGCAGATCCAGTGGAACCATCCCGATTGACAGGAACATGGCGATGAACAGGCCCACCTGCACCAGACCACCGGCAGACTGCTTCTTGACCCGGTATGTGACACCCATCCCCCACAGGGCGCCCATCGCGGCGACACCAAATGCGGCAACCGACATCCACCAGATGGCCGCGACACCGCCGGGGAAAGTGAGTCCCCCGACAACACCCACGGCAAGCGTGATCATGATCGGGATTATCGCCCGGATCATCGACCACAACACAAGACCGGCCGGAACCACCCACTTCTTCGACGGGGAGAGGAGAAGGCGGTCATAGAACCCGTCCTCCAGATCCCTGGCGAGCGCCATCGCCGCGGCCATCGCACCGAAACTGGCCGCCTGCACGCACGCGTACGGGATCATCCAGTTCCAGATGTTGTCCGTGGGATAACCGGGGAGAAGTGTGAGTCCCGCGAATGTGTTGGAAAAGGCCACTGCGAAGAACACCGGCATGACCAGCGTCGGGATCACGGCGCTTGGTATGCGCCGCATGGTCACGGCCGAGCGCCGAACGATCGCGGCCACCATGGCACTCGAGGAAGCGGTCCTGGCGGTCACGGCAGTCATGACGCGTTCCTGATCCGGTGCCTGATCTGGGCGGAGGCGAAGATGAGGCCGAGGATCGCCAATATGGATGCCACACCAATCGCCTTGCCCGCCTCGGACCAACTGAATCCGTAGAGCACCTGGTGACGCATGCCATCGGCCATGAACGTCAGCGGGTTGTACTCGGCAACTGTCTGGTACCAGCCGGACATCAACACGATCGGGAAGAAGCAACTCGACAGGAACAACAGGATGAACACGAGAGGGAAGAACGCCTGCACCGTTTCTTCCTGGCCAGTACGCGCTGCGATGCCCGCCGCCAGCGCGCCCATTGCCAGGGACAGGATCACAGCGACGACCACCAGAACCAGGCGGCCCGCCAGTCCACCGACCACGTCACCTCCGAATGGCCAGGCGACCAGCTGGAACAGCACGGCCAGGAATGCGCCGAAGGCCATTGACCCGGCCAGGCGTCCGATGAGAATGGCCGGCCTGGCCACCGGCGAAGACAACAAACGATCGAAGAACCCGGTTTGGATGTCGCGGGCCATTTCCGATCCACCTGCGATTCCGCCGAAGAGAACACCCTGGATGATCACCGCTGGAATCAGATACATCAGGAAGCTCGTTCCCGGAGGAAGAATTCCCGGAATGTCCGCCACCCGACCCATGGAGGCGGAGTTGACTGCCAGGAGCATCAACGGGAAGAAGATCCCCGGTACCCATGAGGCAGGCTGCCTGAAGAACCGAACGATTGCCCGATAGGACAAAGCTGCGGATTGCAGGGTGAAGGTTCGCGGCGAGCGCGAAGTGTCCTGCGTGATGTCCACTGAGGTCATGGAGTCAAGCCTTCGGCTCCTGCCAATCCGTCTTCGGCAACTTCGCCGGCGACATGTTCCGAGGCCCCTTCGAGGCGGCGACCAGTCGCCTCCGCGAAAACATCATCCAGGCTCGGTTCGTCCAGTTCCAGATGCTGGACCACGATCCCGCGGTCGTCGAGCAACCTGAGCAGTTCAGTCATTGCAGAGGTCCCCTTCTCCAGACCGACGGCCACCCTTCCGCTTCGGGAGGGTCGGGGTTCACCGAATTTGCAGGCGACTTCCATGGTCGCCTCGACATGTTCCGGATCCACATCCAGACGCAGTGTCGGGCACCCGACCTGTTCCTTGAGCGTGCCTGTGTCTCCTTCGCGGACGATCTTGCCACCGTCGATGATCCCGATCCGGTGAGCCAGTTCGTCTGCCTCTTCGAGATACTGCGTCGTCAGGAACACAGTGGTACCCAGTTCTGTGTTGAGCCGGCGCAGCTCCTCCCAGAGATTCATGCGGCTCATGGGATCCAGACCCGCGGTGGGTTCGTCGAGGAACAACACATTCGGTTCATGCATGAGTGCAAGCGCCAGATCGAGGCGCCTGCGCATGCCACCGGAATACTGACCGACCCGGCGATCCGCGGCCTCGGTCAGCCCCACACGATCCAGCAGACGCTCCGAACGCTCCTCACCTTCGGACTTGCCGATGCCGTGGAGAACAGCTTGGAGGCGCAGGAGTTCGCGCCCTGTCATGAGCGGATCAATCGCGGCATCCTGAAGGGCAACACCGATGTTGGCCCTCACCATGTTTGCATCGGAAACCACGTCGAATCCGGCCACGTATGCCTTCCCGGCCGTTGGCGTGAGAAGCGTCACGAGCATCCGCACACACGTCGACTTGCCGGCGCCATTGGGCCCGAGAAATCCATAGATCTCGCCCTCGTTGACAGCGAGGTCTATCCCGTCGACCGCGGTGATGTCACCGAACTTTCGCACCAGCCCTTCGGCTCTGATTGGTTCAGCCATGACTCATCCGTTCCTGGAGACACCTGATCGGGGATCCGTGATCGCCGACCACACCCGAAACGATGTGAGCGGCATGTCCATGTGGTCTATTCCGAGGTGTGAAACGGCATCAACCACAGCTGATTGAACAGCCGGGGTGGACCCAATTGTTCCCGACTCGCCGATTCCCTTCGCACCCAGAGGATTCATCGGCGTGGGTGTTTCCATCGCCACGAGGTCCCAATCAGGCAAGTCGGCTGCGGAAGGCACGGCATAGTCCGCGAGTGTGGACGTGATCGGATTGCCCAGATCGTCATGGAGCACTCCCTCGAAGAGGGCCTGAGCAACTCCCTGGGCAATCCCGCCGTGACGTTGACCTTCAGCGAGCATCGGATTGAGGATACGGCCTGCATCGTCTCCGGCAAACAACTTCAGCAATTCGACCTCACCGGTATCAAGATCCACTTCCACCACCGCTACATGGGCTCCGAAGGGATACGTCGCTCCAGCGGTCGTGTACACGTCCTCGAAAGCCAATGTGGGCAGTGCAGCATCGGCCTCGGTGAGGCCGGCATCGGAGGCGAGTTCAAGAATACGAGCCCATTCCACAATCCTCTCCGGTGTGTCCGCCCGGAACAGTCCGGGTGGATCCTCGCAGACTTCGATGTCGTCGATCGGAGCCTCCAGTTCTTCCGCGGCAGCCTGCTTGGCCATCGCCAGAACATCTCGTACGGCTCCCCTGATCGCAGATCCACCCATCTGAAGGCTTCGGCTGCCCATGGTTCCGCCCCCGGAGGGGACCATCGACGTGTCGCCGTGGGACACCCGAATCCGCCCGATGGGTATACCCAGCGTCTCCGAGGCGATCATCGCGAGCGCCGTGTGGAGACCCTGACCATGTGGAGAGGCGCCCGTGAACAACTCAGCAGTGACCAAACCGTCGTCGTCGGCGGCAACGACGGCCCTGGCGAATTCCGCGGCCGGCCCCGATCCGGTTATCTCCACATACGTACACACGCCGACACCGAGAACCCGCCGCCACCGATTCTGCCGCCGTAATGCCTGCTCCTTGCGCCAGCCGTCATAGTCAGCCGCAGAGAGGACCGCATCCAGCGCGGCCTCGAAGTCACCACAGTCGTACACGGCTCCGCTATTGGTCTTGAACGGTTCGTCGAAAGCCGGAATCAGGTTGCGTCGACGAACCTCAACCGGATCCATGCCGATCTTGAGTGCGAACAAATCCATTGCCCGCTCGATGGCGGCTGTCGCCTCGGGGCGGCCGGCACCCCGGTATGCCTCGACCGGAGTCGTGTTCGTGACCACCGACTCAGCCCTGGTCCGGATTCGCTCGATGTCGTAGGTGCCGCCAGCCATGCGACGCGTGAAGAAAGGCAATGAGGATCCCAGCAGCGGATAGGCCCCGCTGTCCTGATGAATATCAAGTTCGTAGGCCAGCACTCGCCCCTCCCGGGTGCCACCAATGGCTATGTGTTGCAGTTGTGCCCGTCCCTGTGACTGCGCCGTGAGGTTCTCCGACCGGGTCTCGGTCCAGCGGACAGGCCGCCCAATCTTGCCTGCTGCCCAGCCAACCAGGACGTCTTCGGGGGAAGGATTGATCTTCGGGCCGAAGCCACCCCCGACGTCCCCAACGATCACCCTGAGCTGGTCCTCGGAGAGACCATGGGCCCCGGCGATCGAGTCACGTGCGCCGTGAGCGTTCTGGGAAGATATCCACTGGGTGAGATGGCCGTCGAGGAAAGCCGCAGCAGATGCCCTGCCCTCGATGGACACTCCGGCAAGTCGCTGGTTGATGATCGTGCGCCGCACCACCACATCACATCCGTCGAACAGCGGGGAGTCATCGTCGGCCCGGTCCGGGCCGAACTGATCCCAATGGCCATCCATCCTGGAGTTGCGATTGGTGCCTGCGGCAGGGAACAGAAGTGTTTCATCGGTGAGGCCCGCAACGATCCCGACCACGGGGTCAATGGGATCCACATCCACGAAAACCATCTCGGCGGCATCCGCCGCCTGGGCTGCGGTCTCGGCCAGCACCATGGCCACAGGTTCCCCGACAAAGCGCACTCGTTCCGCCGGCAACCAAGGGCGGACCATTGATTCAGGTGCTCCTGCACCTCCCGGGGCTGCGGGCACAAGGTCAACGTCGGCTGACGTGAACACCGCGATCACCCCGGGCATGGAAAGTGCTTCGCTCGTGTCGATCTCCAGGATCCGGCCGTGGGCAAGGAATGAGCGCACGAAGTGCGCCCGGACCGACCCGCGGAGCAATGGATCCGACAACTCATCGACATACTCACCTTCACCTCGCAGCAGTCGCGGATCCTCGATCCGACGGACGCTTGTGCCGAGAACGCTCACGGAGACTCGCTGATGGCGCCCGCTATCCGGTTGAAGGGCCACACGTCGGGCAGGGCCACCCCGGCAGTCGGCGGCGGCAGGACGGTGTATGACTCCTCACCTGGGCGAACCATCCCCAGGTCGCGCCTGGCGGACAATTCGAGTTCGGCGGGTTCCGATGCCTGATCGAGCCGATCGAGGAGTTCCTGGTTGTCCGCGTCGAGCGTCGCCAAGTCGCTCTCGGCCTGTTCCAGCCGTCCGCGCTGATCCCACCAACCGGATATCGGAGAGGAGAGAATCACGTACCCGGCCGCGATACACGTGAGCACGATCACCAGGCGTTTCGCCCAGAGCGGCACACCTGGCGAGTCGGACCGAGCCACCCTGTTCAGACCTTGCCGAGCGGTGCGAGGGCCGACGCCCCGGGGAAGGAAGCCGATTCACCGAGACTCGCCTCAATGCGCAGAAGCTGATTGTACTTGGCCACCCGATCCGAGCGCGCCGGCGCGCCGGTCTTGATCTGGCCGCAGTTGGTGGCAACGGCGAGGTCAGCGATCGTGTCATCTTCGGTTTCGCCCGAGCGGTGCGACATCACCGAGGTGTAACTGTGACGGGTCGCGAGTTCAACGGCGTCGAGGGTCTCCGTGAGGCTTCCGATCTGATTCACCTTGATCAGGATGGAGTTCGCAACATCGTCGTTGATTCCACGCGACAAACGCTCGGTGTTGGTCACGAACAGGTCATCACCCACAAGCTGGACCCTGTCACCCATCTTGCGGGTCATGAGATCCCAGCCCTCCCAATCCTGTTCGTCCATGCCGTCCTCAACTGAGACGATCGGGTACCGATCACACAGGTCGGCCAGGTAGTCGACGAATTCAGCGGAACTGAGGTTGCGACCTTCGCCGGCAAGGCTGTACACACCGTCGGAGTAGAACTCGCTCGCGGCCGCATCCATCGCCAATGCGATTTCGTCGCCCGGAACACGACCGGCGCGTTCGATGGCCTCCACGAGCAACATCACAGCCTCTTCGTTGGAGCCGAGATCAGGTGCGAAGCCACCCTCGTCACCGATCGCCGTGGAGAGACCCCTGTCATGACAAACCTTCTTGAGGATGTGATAACACTCCGCACCCCACTGGAGGGCTTCACTGAATGAAGCAGCACCAACGGGCATCAACATGAATTCCTGGATGTCCACGTTGTTGTCCGCGTGTTCGCCGCCGTTGATCACGTTCATCATCGGAACCGGCAACACACAAGCATTGGTTCCACCGACGTATCGATACAGGGGGAGATCCAGTTCGACCGCAACAGCCTTGGCCGCAGCCAGGGAGATCCCGAGAATGGCATTGGCGCCGAGTCGGCCCTTGTTGGAAGTCCCATCCACTTCGGCCATGACCCGATCGATGTCGCGCTGCTCGGCTGCATCCATTCCGGTCAGTGCTTCTGCCAGCTCCCCGTTGACATTGTCGACCGCTCCGGTGACTCCCTTGCCGAAGTATCGGTCGGCGTCGCCATCGCGCAACTCGACGGCCTCAAATGCTCCCGTCGAGGCCCCGGACGGCACAGCCGCTCGGCCAACCGCTCCGGAATCGAGCTCAACCTCGACCTCAACAGTGGGGTTACCACGGGAATCGAGTACTTCCCGTCCAAGAATGCCTTCGATGTAGCTCACAGACGCTCAAGTTAGCCGGGTAACGGCAGGGATCCCGTACCACAGACTCCTTTTCGGTAACCGAGACGGGTTGCCGGCGTCGGAATCACCACCTTGGCAGATCGGTCAGAGTTCGGAGCCGATCATCTGCGAGTAGATCTGCATACCCGCCTTGGTCAGATGGGTCCCGTCGGAGACCATGTATTCGGGATGCTCGGCGGCGACCGAGTACCAATCCACCAGAATCACGTTGTCGAACTGGGCGGCCGCCGCCTCCGTACGTTTGTTGGCCTCACCCTCCCAAGGCCTGGCCACCTTGGCGTTGACGAGGATTACCTTGCGGTCCCCCAACGACTCCAGCATCTCAACGAGTCGATCCTCCCGGGTGATGCCGTTGTTGCCGAACTGCACGATCGCGGGTCCCGGCATCTTGCCCGATCTGTCGAACCATTCAACCGCATTGACCACGTCGATGAATTGGCGTGAAATCGCTGCATCCACCTGGATGCCGGGCATCACGTCACCCATGGTGCTGGCCGCTCCAAGCATCACGGAGTCACCCACAGCGACCGCGTTGGTCGGATAGGTCTCGCTTGACACGGGAATGGTTTCGGCCGGAGTTGAGGCGGGCGAATCACCGGCGGCAGGTAACACGCTGGTGGGCACCGTGTCGCCCGAAGGTGCAGAGGCCGTTGCTGACACCTCATCGCCCAGCACGGCTTGCGCGAGTTCGTCCGCATCCGAGGACGCCTCATTGCCGGAGGCCACGATCAGTCCGCCCGCTATCAGCAGGATCACGGTGCCCAGCCCGGCGATCCCGAGCAGGAAGTTGCGCTGGAGGGGAATCCGCTCCTGCGTCGGACTGCTCCGCATTCGGGCGATGTACTTGCCGATCGCACCATTGCGGATCGGCGTTTCCACATACCGGAACGAGATCTCGGCAACAACGAGGGTCAGCGTTACCCGCAGGACGAAAAGGGGCCATCCGGTGAGGGATATGTCCTGCCCCGGCCGGGTCACCACGAAGATCGGCCAATGCCAGAGGTAGATGGAGTAGGACCTCATTCCGATCCACACCAATGGAGCGATGCCCAGGAGCTTGGCAAGCCTGGATGCCGGATGCACCAGGGTGGCGATCAGAATGACGCAGATCACGTCCAGGAGCAGGAAGCCGCCCCGATAGATGAACGGATCCCATTCGTTCACATTGAGGAAGAACCAGATGACTCCACCCAGTGCCAACGCGCCGGAGATGTCGAGCAGTGGGCCGGCAGATCGAGACGCCTGGCCACGGGTTCTCCAGGGTGACCAGATGAGGGCCAGCACCGCGCCGAGCAACAAACCCGACAGTCTCGTGTCCGTGCCGTAGTACACGCGGGACGGGTCGGTGTCGGGAGAATACAGATACGCCATCCAGACCGCGGAACCGATGGACAACCCGATGAGCACGTTGCGAGTCCGCAATCGACCGTGGCGCTTGAGCATCCACGCGAAGAAGATCGGAAACAGGATGTAGAACTGCTCCTCCACCGCCAGGGACCAGAGGTGGCGCAACAGTGGTGGGCGACCCGCCTGCTCGAAGTACGACTCGTCGAGGAAGATCTGCCACCAGTTGCTGACATACAGAAGGGCCGCAATCACGTCGCCGCCCAATCGGGAAACGGCGTCACGGTAGAAGATGAGCGCAAGCCCCGGCACGACGATGAGCAGCACATACAACGCCGGCAGCAGCCGACGGGCTCGACGGAACCAGAAGTTCCGCAGCGAAATTGCACCTGTGTGATGGCGCTCTTCAATCAGCAGGGTGGTGATCAGGAAACCTGATACGACGAAGAAGACCTCGACGCCGAGGAAGCCACCCGGCATCCAGGGGATCCCGGCGTGATACAGGATCACGGCGGTCACGGAAATGGCGCGCAAGGCATCCAGCGACGGCCGGTAACCGAGCTTTCCGCTTGTTCTCTCCCTGGTGGCCGCGACCATCAACCCATTGTGCCCGCCGAACTCACTCCCAAGTGGTCATCAACCAGCTTCTGAGTGGGTAACAGGAGATTCGCCCATCCACTCACGCAATGTGTTCTTCAGTTTCGTCTGCTGAATGAAGATGTCGTGTTCAGGGCTACCACTTTCGGAGTGCGGTGACTTCCAGTAGAAACTCAGCCATTCCTGGTTTCCCGACTGGTCAGCACGTTGTGCGAGATCCAGAAACAAGGCAAGATCCAGCACGATCGGAGCAGCCAGAATCGAGTCGCGGCACATGAAGTCAACCTTGATCTGCATCGGATAGCCCATCCACCCGAAGATGTCGATTGCATCCCAACCCTCTTTGTTGTCACCGCGCGGGGGGTAATAGTTGATCCGAACCACATGGTCGATGTTTCCGTACAGTTCCGGGTACACCTCGGGCTGCAGAATCG
This sequence comes from Actinomycetes bacterium, assembly GCA_030621865.1. GTDB lineage: Bacteria > Actinomycetota > Acidimicrobiia > Acidimicrobiales > Microtrichaceae > JAHRAZ01. The sequence goes on along the minus strand of JAUXGW010000002.1, from coordinate 26,490 downwards.
CGTCCAGAACACCCAGCTTCGAGACCTCCTTGGTCTTGAAGTTCTCCGGATCATCGAGAACCTCACCGTCTCGGTTGCCGAGGATGTTGGTGGAGTACCAGCCACGCATTCCAAGCATCCGCGCCTTGAAGCCGGGAGCAAGGATGGTCTTGATCAACGTCTGGCCGGTCTTGAAGTCCTTGCCGGTGTAGGCGACGCCATTACGGGCGGCGAGTTCGATCATGCATGGCAGGTCGACCGACAGATTCGGCGCACCGTTGGCAAAAGGCACTCCGCTCGTCAGCGCCGCGTACGCGTACAGCTGACTGGGCGAGATGTTCTCGTCGTTGTCACGCATGCCTTGTTCGAACGACTCCACCGTGTCGTGAACCGCGGATGCCTCCTGGAATGCCTCCGTGGAGCCACACCACACCATGACCACTCGCTCGAGTGAGTTCTCGGAGCGGAATCGTGCGATGTCCTCGATCAACTGCTCGGCGAGGTCGAACATGTTCTCGCCGGTCTTCACCCGCACACCATCCAGGCGTTTCACCCACCGCTGGTCAAACACCGCCGGCATCGCCACAACACCCTCTAGCTCGGATGAAATCGGCGCCAGATCCGACTCGCTGAGGACACCGGCCGTGCGGGCTGCTTCGAGGGCGTTGGGCGAGATCGGATCCCAGCCACCGAACACCACATCATCCAGCGAAGCGAGCGGAACAAAGTCCTTGATGAGGGGATTGCGCCCTTCCTCGCGCTTGCCCAACCTGATGTGTGCAAGTTGGGTCAGGGAACCGATCGGCTCGGCGAGTCCTTTTCGGACGGCTATCACTCCGGCATATGCAGTTGAGGCAACCGCACCCATTCCCGGGGTGAGGATTCCGAGCCGTCCGTCGGCCGGTGCGATCTGTAGGGATTCAGGCATGAGGAGAACTTTACGGCCCACAGGCCACAAGGACGAGCCACACCGGAATCGACATGTTCTGCCCCGGTCACCTGCCCGCGGTGATCGCGGCGCTGCGAGACCTCAGGATTCCGATTCTGCCTGCCGCAGTCCGGCCTCGATACGGGCAAGTCGGGTTCTCAGGTCGTTCTCCGGGTCGCCGCCATCCCGAATGACTGCGGCGGCCTCGTCGAACAGCGACGCGCCCGCGGAAGTATCTCCTTGCGGGAGTTCCAGGCCCAGCGCTGCGGCTTTGTGGATCAGCCTCGTGGCCCTCAGAAGCGCCGGTAGTTCGACCGGAATGCCGTCAAAGCTGGATTCGCGTCCCATTTCCACCCGCTTGTCCCGCTCCCATTGCCGCACCGATTCACCCACGGAACGCTCACCTGCCGCAGGCCTGCGCGTCGACAGCTTCCGGTGGATCGCCAGGACCACATCGTTGAGTTCAAACCATCCGCCTCGTTGTCCGAGGATTGAATGAAACACAACTTGGTAGAGAAGATCGCCGAGCTCGGACACCAACTCCTCGGCGCCATCGCCGGATTCCGCGTCGAAGTGATCCAGCGCTTCGAGCACCTCATAACACTCCTCGATCAGGAATCGCTTCAGGGATTCGTGGTCCTGTGCCGCTTTCCAGGGATCCTCATCGACAAGTTCACTCACCAGCGAAGCCAGACGGTCGAGATTGCCCCCGGAGCGCGCCGGCAGGTCAGGTACGTACAGGCTGGTCAGATGATCCGGTTCCGGCCCACGGTCGATCTCTGCCCAGTCCAGCCATGTGATCTCTTCATCCGGCAATCCGAGGCGCTGCAACAGCGCGACCTGCCCACCGGGCGCGGGGTCCACCGACAACTTCACTCCGGACAACGTGGTTCGCGACTCACACTGTGAGATCAACACCGGGCCGCCGCCCGAGGGCACCGTGTCCGAAAACGCGTGGGCGTCGACGAGCGACACACCGATCTCCGCCGGGTCCACCCCGATGCGAACCCATGCCAGGTCAAGAAAAGACATCGCCGGGTGGACGACCACATCCAGACCGTCGACCTCCAGGAGCATCTGTACGGTTTGTTCAGCCACAACCGGTGAACCCGGAACGGCGTACAGAATCCGTCCATGCTCGGTGGCGGAATCGACGAGGTCAGCGACGATCGATCGGTAGAGGGCGCCGAAGTTCTCCGCGGATTCGTAGTAGCGGTCGAAACTGGAGGCGTTCGTCATTGCCACAGCTGCAGGATGGCGCGATGTGCGCACATACTGCGGCCGGATCGCCTCGATCAGTTCCGCAGTGGCCGTGGTGAGAAGGTCGACACCCGCAGGACCGAGGCCGATGACGTCGACACGGGCAATGACCAACGCCGTCAATCAGCTTTCCGGGACTGTCAGTTCGAAATCATCCGGGTCGGAATCATCAATGACCGGGGGCGGGGCATCCGGCCTTGTCACCCGAGCCGAAACCCCACCACGCAGGTCACTGCCCATCTCCACAGGGCCGCCATAGCGGGGATTGACTTCAACCGAGTTCACCATCACGAAGGCAATCCAGGCGTCAACAGGCTGGGTGGCGAAGCGTTCGGCCAGAAGCAGCGCATCATCTCGAACCTCTTCGAACGACAGTTCCTGACGTTCCTCCACGACGAACCAGACCAGCACTTCCTGGCCCTGACTGGATATTTCAACCGGGCCGGTGACCTCATCGATGACGGCAGTGTTGACGGCGTCCACCAGATCGGGAGGCAAATCGCCTTCACCGGCGCAACCTTCCTCCGGATCGGCTGCAATCTCCACGCCATCGTGGGCAACTGCCGTGGTCCCGAGGGCCCCACCTGATTCGAGAGCTTCGTTGACCGTGTCTTCCATCTCGACGCCCGCCGTGATCGCCAACATGCAGGTGCGTTCCCAGAGGACTGGTGCCCCTTCGTAGATCAGTCGAAGATCTTCTTCGGTAGGTTCGCCAAGGTGGGAGAACCTTGCCGTGAGAAGATCATAAGCCACCGACTGTCGGCCAACCTGGTCGAGCGCTTCATCGCTGAGGCTGGTCGGATCCACTCCGGCAGCCGCCAACCCACTGGCCACAGTTTGTGGATCGAGTGTCACTTCGAGTCCCCACCGCTCGGCCTCGTTCACGATGGTTTCGGTGCGAATCGCGAAGTCCAGGGAGTTCCGCGCGCTGGCACCCCGCAGAACGCTCTCGGCACTCGCCGGTTCCAGATTGAGCAGGCTGGCAAATACCGGGTCGTCAGCGAGCGCATTGACGGTTTCAACCGGGATTGGTGTGCCCTGAGCGGTTGCTGCGTTGTCATCCGCGATGACTCCGCAGGAGGCCAGAAGCATCATCGACACGCCCGACAGGGCAATCAGTGCACGCATGGGACTGATGCTAGGCGGCTGGAACCGGGAGCGGCACAAGCGAGCTGAGGGCTTCAACAAGATCATCGGGCATGGTCGGCCCACCTTTCAGCAACAACTGCAACTGGCCTCCCCCACTCGGCCCACCCGGAACTCCCTCGGGTTTGTAGTGCGAGCCCTTGAACAGGCGTTCAAGGCGCATCTGCTTCGACTCGGGCAGGTCAATCGGTGCGACCTTGGCCACCCAGCCGCCACCGTCGATGGTGCTGCTCTTCGAAGCCGACACGTCAGTGACGCCGGTACGTACACACTCGGCGCGCAACCGTGCGATCGACAGGAGTTGACGAGCCGGTTCCGGTACCGGCCCGAACCGGTCAACCCACTCAGCTTCGATCGCGTCGACGGCCTCCCGGTCGACCACGGCCGCAAGTCGGCGGTAGGCATCCAGACGAAGGTCGTCGCGCTCCACGTAGTCGTCCGGCAAATGGGCGGACATCGGCAACTCGATCGTGATTTCCGCGGTCTCCGGTGGGGCTTCGACACCGTTGAGTTCCTGGATGGCTTCGTTGACCATCTGCATGTACAGGTCGTATCCGACAGATGCCACATGGCCCGTCTGTCCGGTTCCCAGAAGGTTTCCAGCTCCGCGAATCTCGAGGTCTCGCATGGCTATCCGGAACCCCGAGCCCAGTTCGGTGGTTTCTCCGATCGTCTTGAGACGTTCATATGCCTCTTCGGTGAGCGACTTGTCCCGCGGATGGAACAGATAGGCGTATGCACGCTGACCAGCCCTGCCCACGCGGCCCCGGAGCTGATGCAACTGCCCCAGACCCAGCAGGTCGGCCCGTTCCACCACGAGGGTGTTCACGGTTGGCATGTCTATGCCGGACTCGATGATGGTGGTACAGACCAGGACGTCATATGCTCCCTCCCAGAAGTCCACCACAACCCGTTCGAGAGTTCCTTCATCCATCTGGCCGTGTGCCACCGCCACCCGGGCTTCCGGAACCAGGTCCCTGAGCCTCTGAGCGTGGATCTCGATGTCACGCACCCGGTTGTGGACATAGAAGACCTGGCCTTCCCGCAGGAGTTCGCGCCGTATCGCCTCACCCACGGCATTCTCGTCGTATTCGCCCACATAAGTCAGAATCGGCTGGCGGGCAGCCGGTGGAGTCTGCAGCAACGACAGATCGCGAATTCCGCTCAGGCTCATTTCCAGCGTTCGGGGAATCGGCGTGGCTGTAAGGGTCAACACATCAACATTGGTCTTGATCTGCTTCACCATCTCCTTGTGATTCACGCCAAAGCGTTGTTCCTCGTCAATCACCAGAAGCCCGAGGTTCTTGAACCTGATGTCCCTGGACAGGAGTTTGTGCGTGCCGATCACCACATCGACCTCTCCGTCGGCCAATCCATCGGTGACCTTGCGGGACTGAGCCGGTGTGAGGAATCGGCTCAACACCTCAACGCGGATCGGGTATCCCGCGAATCGCTCTGCGAACGTCTGATGGTGTTGCTGAGCCAGCAACGTCGTGGGTACCAGCACCGCCGCCTGATATCCATTTTCCACCGCCTTGAACGAAGCCCGGACCGCCACCTCGGTCTTGCCGAATCCCACGTCGCCACACACGAGGCGGTCCATGGGCGCGGTGACCTCCATGTCCTGCTTCACGGCCTCGATCGCCTTCAACTGATCGGGTGTCTCCTGGAACAGAAAAGCGGACTCCATCTCGCGCTGCCATGGCGTGTCCCCCGAACAGGCTCGACCTTGCGCGTTCAGGCGCTTCTGATAGAGAACGACGAGTTCCTGCGCGATTTTGGCGACTTCGGACTGGACCTTGGCCTTCGTGCGGGAGAAGTCCGCCCCTCCCATCTTGTTCAGCCTCGGGGATTCTCCACCGGAGTAGAACGTGATGGTGTCAATCTGATCCGACGGGACATACAGCTTGTCGCCCCCGCGGTATTCCAGAAGCAGATAGTCCCGCTCCGATCCGGCCATCGAGCGGCGGACCATACCTTCGAAACGGCCTACGCCGTGATGAATGTGGACCACATGGTCGCCCACCTTGAGGTCCTCGAAGAACTGGTCCGAACGAGCCACTCGCCGGCGAGCGGCCTTGTGTGTTCGCCGCCGACCGGTGAGATCGGCTTCAGCCAGGAACGCAACCCCGGAATCCGGGATGATGCAGCCTTTCTGCAGTCCACAGATCACGACGGATCCGCCGGGTTCCAGCAGCTTCCGGGCTCCACCCGACACGGGCGGAAGATCGAGTCCCTCCGCCGAGAGCGCACGCCCCATGCGGTCTGCTGCCCCTTCGCTCTCGGCACACACAACCACCCGATAACCCTCGGCCAGAGTCGACTTCAACTGGCCGATCACCGCCTCGGCGTTGCCAACGGCGACGGGCCAGGAGATGGCTTCAACCGCGGGAACATTCGGTCCATCGGCGAGGCCGGTCACCAGCCAGCGGGCCGCTGATGTGTGCTCGAGCAGCCGCTCGAAGTCGAGGTGAAGGCGCGGCAACTCCACGCCGTCCGCCAGGTCCCACGTCCTCGACAATGAGCCGGCGAGGCTGGCCTCCTCGGCAATGATGTCCCCGGCCCGATCGCGGAGTCGACCCGGATCACACAGAAGGATCAGCGAGTCGTCCCCCAACAGGTCGAACAGAACGTGCTCGTCTTCGGAAAGCCATGCGAGCCAAGCCTCCATTCCATCGAATATCTCGCCATCGGCGATTCTCTGCCATTGCTCCCGGCCCCACGGGTCGGATGCCATGAGGGACTCGGCTCGGGCTCTCACCTCTGCAGTGGGCAACAACTCCCGGGCCGGAGTGATCTCCACCGAATCCAGGTCGGTCAGTGACCGCTGGTCTCCCACCGAGAACAGCGTCAGGCGATCGACCTCATCACCCCAGAGGTCGATCCGCGCGGGTTGGTCCGCAGTGGAAGGGAACACATCCACGATGGATCCTCGAACTGCCACCTCTCCCCTGTGCTCCACCTGGTACTCGCGGCGGTAACCCATCTCCACCAGATCCCGCACGAACTCATCGGTGTCGATCATGTCGCCCCGGTTGACGAAAAGAGGTTCGGTCTCTTCGACATGTGGTCCGAGTCGTTGCACCAGTGCCCTGGCGGGCGCCACGACAACCTTCAGGTCCGGATCTCCGGAGCGCAACCTCCACATGCCCCGTACGCGGCTTCCCATGGTCTCCACCGCCGGGCTGATGCGCTCGAAGGGCAGAGTCTCCCAAGCCGGAAACAGTTCGACGGCGTCCTCCGGCAGGAAGCTCCTGAGGTCGTCGGCCAGGCGCTCGGCATCGGAGGCGAGCGGTACGGCCACAACCAGCGGGCTTCGCCGGCTCAGAGTGCTCAGAGCCGCAATGGACGCCGCCCGGGCTGAATCCGGAATCGCGATTGTGGCATCGCTGGATCCCAGGACCGATCCGAAGGCAGTCAGGTCCCGCAGTGGGGCAAGCAACGGGGCAAGCGGAGCGCTATCAGGCACCAGTCGAAGGTAGCCGCCAAAGGTGCGAATCCGGAATCCCGCCTGTGCATGCGGATCGATGCGCGTGTACCAGCCTGCGCCGGAGCTGACAGACTCTGCGCCCATGGCTGTCCTACTCGCTATTGCGGCATCGGCCATTTTTGGTGTCGCAGACTTCCTCGGCGGAATGTCAGCCCGACGCATCGTCCCGGTTCTCACCGCAGCCGCGTCCCAGGTCAGCGGACTCCTGGTGCTGCTCCTGGCTCTGATCCTTCTGGGCGGGGAACTGATCGCCGTCGACCTGTGGACAGGTGTGATGGCCGGGGCCATCGGCGCTGCGGCACTCACCACCTTCTACTTCGCCCTGTCGCGGGGTCCGATGAGTGTCGTCGCGCCGGTGTCGGCGGTGAGCGCGGCCATCATTCCCGTGGTCATCGGAACATTCATCGGTGAATCCCCAAGGCCGATTCATTGGGCCGGAATACTCCTCGCACTTCCCGCGATCGTGCTCATCTCGAGGGAAGGAACCCCGGAGCAGGATCCCGACAACGAAGTTCCGCTCGAGGAAAGAACGACTCCTGCTGACAACCGCGTCGGACTGACCGCAGGGTTGTTGGCGGGAGTCGGGTTCGGCCTCTTCATATCGATCATCACCCGCACCAGCAGCGCATCGGGAGTGTGGCCGGCAGTCACAGCGCGCTCCACAGCGTCGGTTCTGCTGGTCGGACTCGTGCTCGTGATGCGGATTCCGATCAAGGGCAGTTCAATTTCCGGGTGGCGTCTGGCAGGTTGGACAGGCATCCTCGACGGGTCCTCGAACCTGCTGATTCTGGCCGCGGGTCGCCGGGGCATGCTGGCCCTCGTGGGTGTGATCGGAGCGCTCTACCCGGCATCAACGATCGTCCTGGCCCGAGTGGTTCTCGGCGAGAATCTCCAGCGGCATCAGCTGGCCGGCCTGGGACTCGCCGTTGTTGCAGTGGTGATGATCGCCCTGCCGTGAGGGCGGGCAAGGTGGATCAGGCCCGGGAGTTGTACTCGCGCATGGCGGCATCGACGCCATTCTCCGCCAACTCTGCAGTGGCGTCCGCAGCCGAAGACGTCGCCTCATCCAGAAGGATTCTCGTGGCCTTGGGAACTCTGGAGAGAACCCAGTCGGCCCCTCGGGCGGCCTGCGGGGGTTTGCCCACGCCGATCCGGATCCGTGAGTAGTCCTTGGTTCCAAGGTGTTCGGTGATGCTCTTGAGGCCATTGTGGCCCGCCAGCCCGCCGCCCCGCTTCACCTTGATGATCCCGGGATCGAGATCCAGTTCGTCGTGGATCACAACAAGATCCTCCCAGGAATCCAGCGGGTGCCTGCGAATCAACTGGGACACGGCGCGTCCGGACTCATTCATGAACGTCTGCGGTATGGCGAGCTGACAGCGAACACCACCCAAGCGGACCGCGGCAACGCTGGAGGACACCTTGCGGTCGGCTTTCAGCCGCTCATCACAACGTCGAGCGAGCTCTTCAACTGCCTCTGCACCCACGTTGTGCCGGGTACCTTCGTACTTGGCACCCGGGTTGCCCAGGCCGACAACCAACAGGCCGCCAGTAGAACTCACTCCTGGTCGCCGGAATCGGCTCCTTCGGCGGAACCTGCGCCCTCTTCACCTTCGCCCTCTTCGCCCTCTTCACCTTCGACCTCTGCGCCTTCTTCGGCTTCCTCTTCCACGAGTGCGGCACGGGTGAGTTCGGCGCTGACCACAACCTGGTCCTCCGGGGTCACCACGGTGACACCTGCGGGGACATCGAGATCGGCCACCGTAATGGTCTTGTCCATCGTCATTTCGGAGATGTCCACGGTGATCGCGTCAGGTATTTCAGTCGGCTTCACGTTCACCGTGATGCTGGTGAGACGGAGTTCGGCAATACCCTCTTCCTGGATGACCAGCGAAGCCTCACCCTCGGTGTGAATGGGAATGTCCACGTCGATGGTGGCGTTGCGGTCCACCCGCAGGAAGTCGATATGGGTGACATCACGGCGCACGGGATGGCGCTGAAGATCCTTCACAACAGCCAACTCCACGTTGCCGTCAACGTCGAGATCAAGCAGTGCATTGAGCCCGGAATCGGTTGTGAGCGCAATGCGAAGTTCGCGACGGTCGACCGAGACCGGGACCGGATCCTCGCCGAGCCCGTAGACCACACCTGGCACGAGTTCCTCGGCGAGCAGACGACGTGTTGCTCGCGAACCGCTCTCGCGGCCAACTTTGGCGGTTAGTTTGACCTCGGACATTGCGAACTCCTGGGAGAAATCATGGGGCCACACCAATCTGACGGTGGGCGACTGACGATTCTACCGAGAACAACCTCCGCAATGCCAAGCCGGCAATGCCAAGCGCGATCAGTTCTGGTTCTTGCCGTCGAAGATCCGTGATACCGAGGTGTCCTCGAACACCGCATCGATGGCGTCTGCGATGATCCCGGCTGCGGAAAGCACCTCGATCTTGTCGATCTGCTTGTCGGGGGGCAGCGGCACGGTGTTGGTGATCACGATCTTGGAGAACACCGAGTTCTTCAGCCGGTCAATTGCCGGCCCGGAGAACACACCGTGGGTGGCGGCGCAAAACACCGCGCTGGCTCCCCGTTCGGTCAGTTGCTCGGCCGCCGCAACGATCGTGCCTGCAGTGTCGATCATGTCGTCGATCAGCACGCAGACGCGACCTTCGACCTCACCCACCACTTCTTTGGCCTCAACCTGATTCTTGGCTCCCCCTATCCGTCGTTTGTGGACGATTGCGAGATCCGCTCCGAGAGTGTTTGCATATCGCTCGGCGACCTTCACGCGTCCGGCGTCCGGGGAAACGATCACCAGGTCGTCACCAAGGTTTTCTCTCATCCAGTTGACGAGGACAGGCATCGCCGTGAGGTGATCAACGGGACCCTCGAAGAATCCCTGGATCTGCCCGGAGTGCAGGTCGACAGAGATCATGCGTTTGGCTCCGGCCGTTTCGAACATGTCGGCAATCAGTTTGGCGGTGATCGGCTCACGGCCCTCGGACTTGCGATCCTGGCGGGCATAACCGTAGAACGGCGCCACCACGCTGATCCGTTTGGCCGAAGCCCGCTTGGCCGCATCCACCATGATCAACTGTTCCATGATGGCGTCGTTGACCGAATAGTCACCCGAAGTGCAGTGGCTCTGGATGATGAACACGTCGCCGCCACGGATGGAGTTTCCGTACTTGCAATGGATCTCACCGCTCGCAAAGTCAGCGATGCTCACGGGATCCAGCTCGGTGCCGAGAGCCTCCGCAACCTCCTCCGCAAGACCAAGATTGGCTCTGCCCGCGACCAGCACGAGTTTCTTCTTGGTAATCAGTTCCACCACATGCCTCCGTCGGGCCTCGGGATCACGATCTCACGCTGAAACTAGCCCCGATCGGCACCGAGTGCGAAGAAGGCTCCGGTGGATGTACCGGCGGAGACCTCTGCCCCGGGTCCGAGATGCGCAAACGGACCCACATGGGAGCCGTCGGCGATGCTGGCGCCATCGGAGACGGTCTTGTCCAGTACACAATCGGCACCAATCCTGGTGTCCACCAGATGACATCCGGAACCGATCTCGGTACGGTCACCAACCACCGTTTCCCCGGAAAGAATTGCTCCGGGGAACAGCGTCACGTCCCGGCCGATTTCAACAGTCGTGTCCACATAGGTGGTGAGTGGGTCGACCATCGTCACCCCGGATCGCATCAACTGATCATTGGTGCGGCGCCGCAACTCCGATTCGGCCTGTGCCAACTGGAGGCGGTCATTGACACCGCTTGTTTCGTCCGGATCAAGGACAACAACTGCCTCCACGCTGTGGCCGGCGGACACCAGCACGTCGATCACGTCGGTCAGGTAATACTCACCTTGGGAATTGTCCGGTTCGATACGGCGGAGCGCCGGACTCAGCAGCGATCGGCGGAAGCAGTAGATGGAAGTGTTGACTTCGGTGACTGCCAGTTCGTCGGGGCTGGCATCACGGTGTTCCACGATCCGCAGGACGGAGCCATCGGCCGCCCGGACAACACGGCCATACCCGCCCGGGTCATCCATTTCGGCGGTGAGCACCGTGGCTGCGGCCTCAGTCGAGCGGTGCTGCTTCACCAACTCAGCAAGGGTCTCGGCCCGCAGCAGCGGCGTGTCACCGGGCAGTACCAACACCTCACCGTCTTCCTCGCTTTCCGAAAGGCCCACAAGGCCAACCATCGCGGCGTCGCCGGTCCCGCGCTGCACGCGCTGTTCGACGAATTCAAGAGGTAGTTGGGTGACCAGCTCCTGCATCTTCTTGGTGACCCATTCGCCTTTGTGGCCGACAACGACCACGGCCCTTTTGGCGTCGAGAGTCCCCAGCGACTCGAGAACGTAAGCCAGCATCGGCTGCCCACACAGTCGATGCAGGGGCTTCGGACGCTCTGAGCGCATGCGACTGCCCTGGCCGGCAGCCAGCAGGATGGCAGACAGGTTGTTGGAAGAAGCGTCAGTCATGGCTCTCGGGGCAGGGCTCGAACCTGCAACCTCCTGGGCCAAAGCCAGGCGTTCTGCCAGTTGAACTACCCGAGATCGCTGCACCACCGTACCCGTGGGGGCTTCGCCGCCTTCAACAGGAGCTGATCACATTTCGGTAGCCAGATCAGCATGCCGAAAGATCTCCGGGACTCAGGAAGAAGTTGTGCTCGTCGTGCACTGAATCATCGAAAGGCACCACGCGGTCACCCCGAAGAACGCCGATCTGGTAGTCGAGCTCCCTGAACATCTCGAAAGCAGCTGTTCGGTTCTCGTTGTGACCCAGTTCCGAGTACACGAGCGGGCGGTTGCTCCGGATGAGATCGAGTCCGCCCTTGAACACATAACGCTCGTGGTTCTCCACGTCGATCTTGATGCCGGTGACCTTGGCCCCTTCGAGTTCTGCGAACCCGTCCAATGCATGCTGTGGTACCGAATAACGTTCGCCAGCTTCGTTCGGGTCGTCAGGGTCGACCACATGGCTCAGTCCCTGCATCCGGACGTTCTCCTGCTCAGGCATGATCATCTCCAGGGTCCCCTCGGTCTCGCCCAGCGCCACGTGGTGCAGCACCACGTTTGAAAGCCCATAGTGCTCGACTATGCGCCTGAGGGCCTTGAAATTCTCCGGGATGGGCTCGAAGGAATGCACCGTGCCGCCGGTGAGGCGCTTGGCCATCAACACGGTCATGATTCCGATGTTCGCACCAACGTCGAGCGCCACCCCGTCACGGGGCAGGTCGGAGATGAATCGCAGGGCATCCCCCTCGTTGCGGTCCCATCGCAGGGTCCTCACCTTGTACCGGGAGAACCAGAACAAGTAGTACTCGAAGCCCAGCAACCGCTGAAGCAGGCTCTGCATCTGTTTTTTCACTGTTTCTTCCCACTGTCCATCGTCTCGCTGCCGACCTTCCGGTCCCTTGAATCATTCATCTGAATCATTCGTCGTCGGCCCCACTCCAAGGATCGAAGCAAGTTGGCGACCAACCGCTTGCCAACTGAACTTCTCACGCACAAACTTCGATCCCCCGGCAGAAACTCGGCTGTACAAGTTCTCGTCCTGCAGCAACCGAAGTGTCTGGGTGGCAAACTCCCCGGCGGAACCCGCCAGGAGGATCTCACGCCCATCTTTGGCACCTATGGCGTTGTTGACCAAATCAGTTGTGACCACCGGGATCCCCATGGCCATCGCCTCGAGGACTTTGTTCTGTTGCCCGGCACCCATGAACAGCGGCGCAACCATCACGTCAGTTGACGCGTAAGCCGTGCGGATGTCGTCGACCCACCCGACCACGGACACATGGTCGCTCCCCAAATGCAGCACCGACCGCGCCGGTCTCGCTCCCGCGAGCAGGCAGTTTGCATCCGGCATCCCGGTACGGATCTCCGGCAACACTTCATTGACCAGCACATCCACCGCGGAGATGTTCGGTGGATACCCGAGGTTTCCGATGAATCCCATGGCGAATCGGCCGCCACGGATCATCTCTGCTGCCCCGGTCGACTTCCCAGCGGTTCCCCCAGCTATGGCGGCGCTCAGGGCATCGGGATCAAAGAACTCTGCATCCACCCCATTTCCCAGCACGTCCATGGACTCGGCTCCGGGAAAATTGAAAGTGCGACGATCCTGGCTGGAGATGATGATCCGGTTCTGGAACCACGCGAAGGACTCCTGCTCGTACCGGGCAAGGCGTTTCGACTCCAACTGCCAGAACTGTTTCAGAGGCGCCTTCACCACCTCCGCCCTGCGATTCGCAGCAGCACTCATGGAGTCCTGGTAGTCGATCGTGGACGGGACGCCCGAACCGGGTGCAGCCCAAGCCGTTCGGATGAGTTGACAGTAGATCCGGTCAGGGGATTCCGTTTCCACGATTCGGGCGATCTGGTCCATCACGGATCGGGTTCTGAAGTAGCCCACCTGCATGGGGATGCCGCGCAACACTGCCATCAGCACTGAAGGGATGCTCTGAAGACGGGATTTGTGGACAAGATGGATGCGTTCGCAGTGCGGCTCCAACTCGCTCAGATCTTCCGGCCGGACTTCACCCTCCACGATGGCGACCAGGACAACCTTGGCGTGCGGTGACAACGACCGGATCTGGTGATAGGCGCGAAGCTTGTCACCCCGTTCTATCGGGTACGGAAATCGGGAAGTGACGAACAGGACTGTCTGCATCGAATCGGACATCAGGAACTGGGGATCAGCCTGCAGCGGCGGCGGTTCTGAAACCGATTCAGCCCGCTTCGCTCAGCGGCGTTTGCCGAACAAGGTCGGGAACGTTCGCAACGCGATCACGAGATCACGCCAGATCGACCAGTTCTCAATGTATCGATTGTCCAGACGAACCCGGGTTTCCATGGAGGTGTCTCCCCAGAAGCCGTTCACCTGAGCCCAACCGGTTATACCCACCGGCACGCGGTGCCGGTGTTCGTATCCATCGATCTCACCCGAGAACTGCTCCACGAAATGAGGCCGTTCCGGCCGTGGTCCAACGAGCGACATGTCGCCTCTCAGGACATTGAGTAGCTGGGGAAGTTCGTCAAGGTGCGACGGTCTCAGGAGTTTGCCGATCGCAGTCACGCGATCGTCCTCGTCGACCGACCACTGCGTGTTGGAGTCATCGTTGACGGTCATGGTACGGAACTTGAGGATCTCGAACGGCTTGCCACCGATGCCGATCCTCACCTGCTTGAAGAACACCGGTCCGGATGATGTCAGCTTCACTGCCAGGGCGCAGCCGAGGAAGACCGGCATCATGAGCAACGTCAGAAGGCCAGACGTAATCAGGTCAAAGGCACGTTTGGCTGGCCAGATGCTGGATGAGGTGCAGACTGTCTGGACCCTCACCAGGGGGAGACCATCAACCTCGTGACCAACCTCCGACTTGGAAATGCCAAGTTCGAAGAGGCGAGGGACGACGTAGAAGGAAACGTCGCAGTCGTGACACCGGCGAACGATCGACACCAGCTCCGCTTCGCTCGCAGCACCGAATGCGATGACCACATTGTGGATGCCGGTCTCCTTCAGGATCTGGGGGAGATCGCCGGGTCGCCCCACCAATGGGAGCATCGTGTCATCCTCGAAGCCGTCAATGAAGCCACAGGGCACCAGTCCGAACGCCGGATTGTCAGTCAATGCCTGAGCGATCTCCAGACCGGTCGGGCCGGAGCCGAGAATCAGTGTGTCCTCGAGGTCGTATCCCTTGGTTCGAGCCCGTCGCGAAAGCCAATAGCTGATCACTCTTCCGATCAACACAAGAGGAATCGTGAAGATCATGATCTGGAGTATCGCCACGACATCGATGAAGCGGGAAACGCCCAGACCATCACTCCAGCGCACGATCATGAGCAGAGCCCAGGTAACGACCGGAGCCAGTGCAAGTCGGACCACAACGGAGGAGAGCGCCTCACCGGGGGAAACGACGTGGAGGCCGCGACGGTGAGTCGGCCACAGGAGGCCTGTGGCCACAACCACGAAGAGAAGCACCACGGGGACGGAGATCACGCTGTCTTCGACGAAGCTCGAAAGCAGCAGCGGGATACCCACGGCAGCGGCGTCCAGGAGGTGTCCGAGATCCTGGACGAATCGTCCCGTTGCGCGGCGATCGCGCTCGGGAAGTGAACGCTTCGGCGGGTTGAGGAGCACGGTCGCGGACTGGACGCTGGTGGAAGGCTCGAGCAGTTCGGTGGCCAGACGGACGCCAGTGCCCGACTCCCCCAGTGCACCATCATTCTCGTTGATTCTCAGCACATTCGCCCCTGATTCCCCCTGAACGATCGGCCAAGACCGTCCAACGCAGCAACGTCAGTTAAGTTGTGACGAGTGCCACCCGTCAAGGCAGATCTCAGAAATGGGCGAAATGACCCATCTGTTGTCCCCGGGTCCGCCCCCAGTCTGGTTCGAACAGGCCACTCGTTCGCCAGCGCGCGGCACCTCGCAGCCATCACAGGATGACAGCAGGCCGCTCGCTCGGCCACACTTGCCCCCGATGGAACTGCAATCACGACCGTCTGTCGGAACATTGTCCGAGCAGTGGGACCGATTGGTTGACCACCAACCCCATCCATCACCCTTCCTCAAGTCGTGGTGGATCGACAACACCGCTTCCGGAGAACTCGTGGTGCTGTGTTGCTTCAGCGGCAACCTGCTGGTTGGTGGTGCTGCGTTCGAGGTTGACACACACGGCAAAGGCCTCCTGCGAGTACCGCGGGTTCGGTTCGCCGGCCAAGGTGTGCTGGCACCGGACCACATGGATTTGATCGCAGACCCGGACTTCAGACCGGCCGTGACCAAAGCAGTCGCGCGGTGGCTCTGGGCCTGCCGGGCGATGGTTGACCTCGATGGGCTTACCCCAACCTGTGCACTCCCAGCCCTTCTCGGTTTGAACATCATCGAGAGAACTCCCTGCCCGTTCATGGAGCTCGAGCCGGGCACCGATCCGATTGCGGGAGTGCCTGGCAGGCTTCGCAGCACCATCAAACGAAGCGGCAAGCGGCTGGCCAAGTCCGGATTCACCACCCGGAGGGTGACCTCTGATGTCGACGGTGCCCTCATGAGGCTCCTCGAGCTGCATGAGCAACGCTGGGAGGACGAGACTGCTTTCGCGAGTGGATGGACGCGATTTCATGATGCCGTAGCTGCCGGTCATGCCGTCGGTGATGTGGTGATTCACGAACTCGCGAACGAGGAAGGATTCGTGATCGCGTCTGAACTCGAACTGAACGCCGGCAACACCACAGCCTTTTACCAAGCCGGGCGCCTCACGGATCGCGACTACCGGGGTAGTGGATCAGTGCTGAAGGCGGAAGTCATCCGATGGGCGCAAAACACAGGAATCACGGAGTTCGACCTGCTTCGCGGCGACGAGAGGTACAAGGACGACTGGTCTACGGGAGAACGGGACATCATCCGGGCTCGCGGAGCCGCAACCGCCACGAAGAGTTGGATCGCGTCGGTGGCTGCGGACGTCTTGAAGGACCGGATCGAGGGAATTGTGTCCTTGCTGAACAAGAGTCTCGGGGAAGAGCGAACCACCAAGCTCGTACGGGGCGTGAAACAGAGCCTGAGATAGCCCGCGCGGGGAGCGGAGCGGACCTACCAGGGCCTTCGGGCAATCATGATCATCTTGTTGTTCATGCCTGTAGCCCTCATCACCTTTTCCAGAGGGCCGTACAGAAATGACATGGACCTTCCGGAGGCATTGCTGTCCATGTTCTCGAAGAGGTTCCTCATCTTCGCTCCGGGTGAGAGCATGGACATCGATGTCATGACCTCGAGACCGGCAGACTCCAACAATGTTCCCAGACCCTGGTTGGAGAAGTAGGTCCGATGGTCCGCGAAGTAGAGCACGTCGCTGTAGCGGATCGGTTCCGCGATCCTTCTCAGTCCGATCGAGATCGGGCGCAGGGGGAATGACACGTCGGGAGTCTCGAATATCGCCAGACCACCAGGGCGCAACATGGTCACCGCCCGCTCAACGGCCTCGAGCGGATCCAGGAGGTGTTCGATCACATCCCACATGGTGAAGACGTCAATGGATCCGGGTCGGACCTCGTCAACCATGGTCTCGATCTGGTGAACCTTGAAGCCCCGGCGCTGTGCCTCCTCGATGGCAAGCTGATCGATCTCCGCACCCACGGCATGGTGATCATGGTGATTGGCCCAATCGAGAAAGTTACCTATTCCACAACCGATGTCCAGGACTTCGGTTGTCGTCGACGTGTACTTGCGGGCTTCGGCGAAGATCTCCTCGTAACGCTCGTTGTAGTCAGCTTGCGAGTCAGCGTTCCCATACGCCTCAAGCTTGTAGGCGTCCCAGTAGCTCTTCGCTAGAGGATGGCCGCCGAGTCGCAGCACCAGGAACTCCGTACGGCATGCCCGACATCGGTAGAGCTCGTAGTCGTCGACGCGATAGTTGCGATCGCGGCCCACACCACCACACGCAGGGCAGACGTTCTCGGTTCGTTCAGCCATATTACATCTCCTCAGTCATGTTTCATCTCTTGGTGACCGACAGGCACCAACTGCCTGACCGCCGCAACATCAGCGCCCGCGCAGTTTCGCCACCAGATCTACCATCTCGACCCTTGCCGAGCTCGAAACCCCGAAACCAATCAGGGCACCGACACCCACGGCGAGTGTGACAGCCACCAACGATCCGAAGCCGCCGGGAGTGATTGCACGCACGGGAACTGCCACCAGGGCCACTGTGAGACCAACGATGAGTCCGGGCACCAGCGACGCACCCACGGCAACCATCGATGATTCGATGAGGTGATTCACAATCACCTGCCTGACCGAGGTGAACACCACGGCGGTCACGAAGTGGACGACAGCTATCCAGACGATCCCGTACGGTCCCACGATCCACATCGCTCCCAGCATGAGAGGGACCATGATGGCGTTGAGCTTCATCATGATGCCCGGACGCCCCATGGCGAAGAGAAGATCACCCGTGGCGAATCCCAATCCCACCACGCAACCGGTGAGTGAGATGATCTGCATGGTCATGATGCCAGTCGGATCCTGATGGCCGAACATCACTGAGAACGCGTCCCTCGACAGCACCGCCAGGGCGATGCCCACCGGAATCGAGAACAGACCCACTACCCGCAGGGCCTTGTACATTGCGGAACGAAGGGCAACAGTTCCCTCGGTGCGCACGCGGGAGTACATCGGGAACAGAACCGCCGACATCGCATTGAGCTGACCGGCCATGATGAACTCGGGCAAGCGGAATGCCTGGTAGTAGAGCCCGACATCATTCGAAGCCCTGTTTCCGACAACGAAGTAGTCGCCATTGAGGGCCAACAAACCAAGGAAGCGCGTTCCCGCCATCTTCCATGAGTACGAAAACATGTCGCGCACAATCCCCGAATTCCAGGCCCACTGTGGTTTGAAATGAAGGAACCACCAGGTTCCGATCAACCAGACAGTCTTTGCCGCCACAAACCCGAGGACCACGCCCCAAAGCCCGAATCCACCCAGAACCAATCCGATGGTGACCACAAATCTGGTCAGATCCCTGGCCACTTCGGTGTAGGCCCGATCCCGGAATTGCATGTCTCGCAGGAACAGAGACCACGGGACGGTGGCGAACCCCGAGATGAACGTGACGAGTGCGATGGCACGGAACTCCGCCGTGTACTCCTGGAGATTGAAGAACGACGTGATCAGCGGGGCAGCCACAACTGCAATCACGGACAGGACCATGCCGAGAACCACGTTCGCCGAGAACGCCACCTTCACGCGTTCGGTGATGCCGGATTCCTGCTCGTATACGAGCGCTGCCCCCATTCCGAGATCGAGCGCCGTGTCGAAGTACAGCAACACAACGGTCATGATTGCCATGGCGCTGTACTCGGATGTGCTCAGCGAGCGGGCAAGGAGCGCCGCCAGAACAAGAGCAGTTCCGTAGCGGGTGAATACTCCAAGGTTTGCCCAGAGGAACCCGCGCGTCGCCTTGGTGCCGAGAGACTGCTCCGAACCGCCGTCCTCGGGAGAAGCTTCCCCGGGCTGTTCGACCGAAGTATCCGGAGGCGAACCATCCGAGGGAACCGCGGCCGACCCCGAGGACTCGTCAGGGGACTCCGTATCCAATTCGTTCACCTGCGGAGCACGACGACGCCCGCGGGACCTGAGGCAAAGGACCTCAGGGCATCACCTGCGAGGCGAGCATCGGTCAGACGGGTCTCACCTTCAATCACAACCATGAGTGTGGCGTCAGCCAGGGACAGCATCTGGGAGGTCGGCACCGGTCCGGGAATCTGGGGTCCGTTGATGATGACAACGTAACGACCAGCCATGCCCTCCAGCACGCGGTGGAAAGCCGAGCGCATGCGGAGAATGTTCCGGGACCGGTCGATACCGGCACCGAGGAACCTCACCATGCCCTCGGGAGCCGCGATTCCATCCAACTCGACAGGAATCTGCGAGTCGGTCAAGTTGAGCAAGGCGCTATCGGCCGCCAGTTGTCCTGACAGGCACTCGGACAGGCCGGCATTGTCGGTGCAACCGAGCAGACTTGTAAGTGATCCGTGTTCGAGATCCGCGTCCACGAGAGCAACCGGCTGGCCGAAACTTCGAGCGATCACGTTGGCGATCGCCAGAGAAAGAGTTGCCCGCTCGGCACTGGTGCCGGGACCGACAAGAACCAGTCGGTGAATCGGTTCATTCACGCTGAGTCGTTCGACCGCCGAAATCACGCCTGCGACTGCATCCTGAGGATTGCCGGAGCGACCCGTGAGTACCGGGACCTTCACCAGGACGGGGAGGTCGAGGGCCTCGGTGACATCCTGGGCGGACGCCAGAACAGGCTTGCGCATGTTCCGGTACAGGAAGAACAGATACGGAACCAGGCCGCCGAGCAGGGCACCGAACACTGCGGCAAACCAAGCCGGAAAGCTGGACGTGCTCTGGAGCGGGAAGGTGAACACTTCCTGGAAGATTGGGCCGGATATTCGCTGGTCAACAGGGATCTGGCGCTGATTCGACTCGAATACCGATCGGAGGGACGGGATCACCTGAGTGCTTATGTCCTCCGATTGCTGCTTGTCCGGACTCGAAACCACTATGTCGATGTAAGGCGAGTCCGGGGATCGAACAGTGCCGATCATGGAAGCGATGGTGTCGATGCTCTCCGAGAAGTCACCACGGCGCTTCACTTCAGCAGCCATACCCTTCGAAGTCACGATGGATTCAATGGCCGAGGCCAGAATGTCGTTGTCATTGGGGTTGTTACCCGAATAGACGATGATCGAACGGCTCGTGTTGAACACGGCCGCGCCAAGCATCGAGAATGCAACAGCAATGGCTGCGGTCACAAGCATCGACGCGACCACAATCAGGAGCTGGTTGCGACTGAGGCGGAAAGAGCGTCGCTCCTCCCCCGATGCGGACGCGACCTGTTCAGGGTCTGCTGCCACCACGTCGTTGTTTGCTCGCATTGGGGTCATCGAGTGATCGACTCCTTGAGATGCGTGGAACCCACTCCCCGCAAGTGAGCGAGTGTAACGATCGTCACCGCCGTCTTGAAATCCCCGGGTAGGACTGCCCATGGCCTACCGATCCCCCGGTTTGGTGATTGGGGCTCCCAGTATTTAGGGTGCGGACGACATGGGATCGCTGATCAAGAAGCGCCGTAAGCGCATGCGTAAGAAAAAGCACAAGAAGTTGTTGCGGAAGACGCGCCATCAGCGCCGTGCCCAGGGTAAGTGATCCCGCGGGATCAGGATCCGTGGTCTGAGCGCGGCTTCTTCCCCCAGCAACTCGGAATTGCTCAGGCAGTCCGTGCGTCGGTTTGCCGCGGGATCGCCTCGGCGACTACCCGACCTTCGCCGGGGAAGGAGCCTCTCACCCACCAGGTGGAACCGCTCCCGGCCAAGCGCGGGGTCTGCCCTGACACCCTACCGAGCTGATCCCGCCACCCGAGAAGCTCCGGAAATCGGCTGATGGCAGCCGGCTCCAAGTCATTGCCGTTGTCACCAGTTGGGCCTCCCAGAAGGTCCCATTCGGCGTAAACCGCCGGAGTGGAGCAATGTACGGGTGGAGTCAGCAGTGTGACTGTCAGCGGTTCGTACTCCAACGTCTCCACCATCTCCCCGATGCCACGCACGCGGGCTCGCCCTCCAACGACACAGAAGGCCACGTCGGCACCGAGCCTCGCCGCTGCGGAGAGATCCGAGAACCCGGCCCAACGCAGGATGGCTGCGGCATCCGCTGATCCCCCACCGAGCCCAGCTCCGGGTGGAACGACTTTGGTCAACTCGACCCGGGCGGCTCTGCCGGTCAACGACAGGGCCCTGAGAATGAGGTCATCTGAATCGCCCGGTTCGACGCTGTCGCCCCGTTTCACCACCAAGTCACTTCGGCTCCCGGGCGGACGCTCCTCCAACAGCAACTCGTCGCCAAAGCTCAGCGCGACCATTTCGGCATCAACCAGATGGAACCCGTCATCTCGCAAGCCGCTGATACGCAGTTCGAGAGTGAGTTTGGCCGGAGCAGCAAGGCGCAACACAGCCAGATTCTACGGCCGGGGTCAGCGGGCCGCGGTCACCAACCGGACCCAGTCGGAGAGATCAAGGGTTTCCGGGCGGCTCGCGGAGTCAATTCCCGCACGATCGAACTGCTGAGCGGATACAAGGCCGTTCAGAGATCGGCGCAACATCTTTCGACGCTGACCGTACGCCCGTTCCAGCATCTGGAACACCGGCTCGGGATTCGAAGCAGGTTTCCCATGGCGATCGAACCGCACCACGGCCGAATCCACGCGGGGCTGAGGTATGAACACCGTGGGCGGAACCTTCATCACGATTTTCGCGGAGGCGTACCACGCTACCTTCAGGGTCGGAACCCCGATTGTCTTTCCACCCGGACTCGCGACCAGCCGCTCGGCCACCTCCCGCTGGACCATCACAACCAACGGATTCACATTGGGTGCTTCTTCGAGGACGGTCAGGATGATCGGCACCGCAACGTTGTACGGCAGATTCGCCACCAGCCGAGCGGGTTCGCGTCCGATCACCTCAGGCCAGTCGAGGGTCAGGGCATCCCCGAGAACGACTTCTGACCCTGTGCCCTGGGCAAGGGAGGCACCCGGGACACTGGAAAGGACTTCCTCCAGCACCGGGAGCATTCTTGGGTCCTTCTCAATCGCCGTGAGTGTGGCGCCCGCCTCCAGAATCGCAGTACTCAGCGAACCAACACCCGGACCAACCTCGATCACATGATCACCCGGACCAACGCCCGCGTGCTCCACGATCCGTGCGACCACGTTCGGGTCGGCCACGAAGTTCTGCCCCAACGACCTGCGAGCCTCCAGGCCATGTCGCTTCAGGAGTTCAGTGATTTCGCTCGCACCGAGCATCTCAGGCACCTCGTCGCGCTGAAGGGATGATGTGTGTTGGTCATGTGTGTAGAGGGTCGAGACCGTAGAACTTCCGGGCGTTCGCGGTTGTCCTCGTTGCCACCCGCTCAACAGGCAACTCCTTCAAAGCCGCCACCTCCTCACCGACTCGGACCACCAACGCCGGCCGATTCTTCTTGCCGCGGAACGGCACAGGCGCAAGGTAGGGGGAATCGGTCTCCACCATGAGCCGTTCGATCGGGGCGGCGGTTACGGCCGCCCTCAACTCCTTGGCGGACCCGAACGTCACGATTCCGCTGATTGACAGCATCGCTCCCCTCACCAGACACTGCTCGGCCTCTTGCGGACCGCCGGTGAAACAATGGAACACCGTGCGCTCCGGTATCCCTTCAGAGTCGAGGACATCAAAGGTGTCCTCCCACGCGTCGCGGGTATGGATCACCAGGGGCAGCCCGCTTGAATGCGCCATCTGAATCTGTGAGGCAAAGATTGCTCGCTGGTCGGATTTGGGTGAGTGCTCGTAGAAATAGTCCAATCCACACTCCCCAACCGCAACGAGCACACCTCGCTCGATGCCCTCCTGGAGCAGGTCCTCGAGACCCGCAACTCCGTCGGAGGCGTCATGGGGATGCACCCCGGCCGTGGCATGGACATCATCGTGACGACTCGCGATCTCTAAGCACTGCCTGGACCTCTCAACAGTCACACCCACACAGATGAGAGTTTCGACGCCACTGGCTGCAGCGTCGATGAGGATCGCCGCAACGTCGTCCTCATCGTCCAGATGACAATGGTTATCCACCCATACCGGTTCGGAACTGCGGTTGATTTCGGGCATGCGGCCACCGTAACCGCCGACAGGAGATGCATCGATGTGCCCAGCAGGATGTACCGCAACAACAGACAGACACCGCCACGGACCTAGACGTCGGCGAGAATCACTCCTGCCGGCGCTTCGGAGAACGTGCGCACGCTGAGGGCCGCATCCTCGGCTTCGAACGTCACGGTTCCCCCCTCCTCCAGGCAATACAGGACCACGTCAGCCCACTTGAGCGATGGCGCCGCGGGAACCGTTCCGAGCAACGGAGGCGACACCAGGACAACGATGACGTCGTCAGAGAGTGCATCCAGTACCACGGCGTCCACCGTGGGATCT
This sequence comes from Actinomycetes bacterium, assembly GCA_030621865.1. Classification (GTDB taxonomy): domain Bacteria; phylum Actinomycetota; class Acidimicrobiia; order Acidimicrobiales; family Microtrichaceae; genus JAHRAZ01. The sequence goes on along the minus strand of JAUXGW010000002.1, from coordinate 3,175 downwards.
TTCTTCCTCAAGGTCCTGCCAGAGGAAATGAATCGGAGGTTGTCGCCTCCCCCACGCAGCGTCTTGCGAACCGAAGAAGGGAGTCGCCACTTGGAAACCCGCCTCAACGAATCGTGAAGATCCGCTTCGCCGGTGCTCAACTCGGCCAGGCCGGGCCCCCTGAGCCCACCCAGACGAGCAGAAAGCCAAGGCCGCTCAACCTGACCGTCGACCAGTACAACTTTGTTTCCGGACTCTGCCAGGCTCGCCGCCACTCCCATGGCCACACCACGGGTGGTGCGACCCGAGTGGGGGCTCGCCAGAAGCATCCGGGAAGGTCGGCGATCCCCTGAACCGGCGTTTTCAAACGCTGTCAAAGCGACATGTGCGTACTGCTCAGGCGAAGCCGAATAGCTGCGACCCATCCGGCCGACGTGAGTCCACAGATTCATTCCCACTGCAGTCCTGAAGTTGTCATCGTTGTTCACACGTGGTCGCCGCTGCTGCAGGAGCACGAACACCAAGGCCAACAGCGCCCCGCTGATCATTCCCATCAAGGTCACCCATACCGTTCGGGGCGGTGACTCGACGAACGCTGGCTCGCTGGAAATGGGAAGGAAGAGTGGACCGTCGTAGTACCGCTGCTCGCCCGGATACATAGGTCTCAGTTCTTCGGACAAGACCTCCTGGTTCACGGACTTGCCTCTCTCGACAACGGCGTCGAGGGCGGCCGTCAGGTGGGGTGCCGCAAGGTCCACCCGGTCGGAATCGACATCAACGTACGCGATTCGCAGGACCGCACCGGCTCCGGGTCTTACAGCCGTCAGTCGATCGCGAATCTCCCGTATGCCCAGCTGCAACCCGGACAACTCTTTCAGTTCAGCGGCATAGGCATCCGAAATGACGAGCGTGTTCAGCATCTGTACCCGCTGCATCGGAATGATGACGCGGGTTTGCCCGGAGGGTGAATCAAGACTAGGTACGACAACGTCGGAGTACGCCTTGTACTTCGTTGGCGTACTCGATATGACGGCGCCGAACAGGAGTCCGCCGATCAGGGCGCCGAACAGCACGTAGATTCGGAATCGCCTCGATACTCGCAGATCCCATCGGGCAAGGTGAGTCTCCCGCCATTCGGCTTCCAGTTGTGTTTGCCCCCCGGGTGGCTCGAAATAGCCGGAGTACCGGGCTCCCCAGGAAGGTGTTTGGAGCGCGGCTGAGATCCCGAGGAGGCTCCAGGAGAGTTTGTTGTTCAGCAATGGCAAGAAGTTGGAGCTAGTCAGGACAGGCAACATCATCACGAACAGGGTTGTGGAAATGTCCTTGGTCGCACTCCACCGCGGCCTCAGAAAACCCCACATTGCAATCAGGACCAGGGACACGAATATGCCGAGGCCAATCAGACCCAGGTCACCCGCAATGTCCAGCCACGTGTTGTGCGACGACACGGATTCGCGGCTGTCCGAGACCCCCTGCACCCCGGGAGTGGTGGCGAGCTTGGGGGTGATCTCCGAGCTCAATTGGCCTCCGCCGTAACCGACAACCGGGTTGTCCTTCACGAGGTCGACGGTGACAGTCCAGAAGTCGATGCGACCGGCACCGCGGTCAGAGAAACCACGCTGGAGGTTCGCGGGATTCGCAAAGAACATTACGATGAACGCCACTGCCGCCAGGGCGATCGCCCCCACTCCAACGCGCGCGCGTCGGAGGCCGGAAAGGCCCGGCCTGGTCACCATGGTGCCAACGATCGCAACACTCGCACCGATGATTCCGGATCGGCTACCCGCTCCAGCGGCCCCGGCAAACACGAACAACACCACGAATGTGTAGAACCACTTTTCGCGTGTGGTCTGCGCTTGCCGCCGGTAATACACGGTGAGCGGAATCATGGATGCCGCGAGGAGTCCGAAGAAGTTCGGGTCGGCTCCGAATCCAACGGAGCGTGTTCCGATGACAAGAGCCCAGACCCCGGCCAGGGAACCCCACAATCCCCCATACCAATACGCCCGAAGGTATCTGGCAACCTTCTCATAGGAGTCGAGCAGAAACGCTGTCGTGGCGAAGAAGGCCAATCCCAGACCCAGGAAACCCAGAAAGAAGATGAAGCCTCCGACGTCGTGTGACCAAGCACCCGAGAAGACAGCCCACGTCATCAGAGCCAGCGGTGGAAGCCAGTGACGCGCTGGAATCGCGGGTGGACGCCAATTCTCCACGAGCAGCTTGTAGAGAACCAGCAGAATGGCGGCCCCAGCCACAAAGCGACCCATCCGCAGCGGTCCAAAACCAAAACCATCGAAGTGAATCAGAAAAGCTGCCACTTCGACAAAGGCAAAACCCCGGTTGGTGACCCACAGGCCAATCCCGGCAACAACTGCGAGGCCGATCCCGAAGAGCACTCCCCACTTGGTCTGGATCATCAAGATCGCCAGCGGAATCATCCCGAGAAGCAGGAAGATGAGCAGTCCTTGGCCGCGCACGGACCGACGCTTTGGTGATTCAGGTTCGAGTTGTCGTTCTAGCGTCTGCAAACCGCGTTGGCCCCCTGGCCACACCCGAGCTCTGCGGGAGCTCCGGAGTCAAGAGAGGAGGGTAGTTACCCAAGGACCCATCGGTCACGCGGAGGAGCTGGGTAGTTTCGCCGACGCCCTGCCGCACCGCCTGAACAACCTGCATTGCTGCACAACCTGCATTGCTGCGACACTTTCAAAGAATCAGGAACCGGGAACTCAGGAACACGGAAACACACTCCAACAACGCACCGGCAGGCATCCATGACCGAACTGAACAGCACCGAACCGAACAGGGCGGAAGACCCCTGGAAGCTCGCCGCTGCTGATGCCGAGGCACTCCGCGAGAGGATTGGCGAGGCGTCCGCTGCCGTCGTACTCGGATCCGGGTGGATCGATGTCGGAGAAGCCCTTGGCGAGCCGGTCGATCGGATGGCAATGCATGACCTCAGAGGTGTTCCGGCACCCACCGTTGCCGGTCACGGAGGTACCATCACCGCGCTCGACCTGAGCGGATCCCGAGCCCTGGTGTTGGCCGGGCGTTCCCATCTGTATGAGGGTCATGCTCCCCACACCGTTGTCCACGCGGTGAGAACGGCCGTGATGGCGGGATGTTCGACCGTCATATTGACCAACGCTGCGGGATCCCTGAGGCCTGAAGTCGGAATCGGCAGCCCCGTGATCCTGTC